>CAZIOW010000017.1:0-36898 GCA_964541025.1 uncultured Thermoplasmatales archaeon | reverse complement strand
ATTGGTGATACCAAATGCCCCAAAAAGAGATGGAAGAATTAGAAGCTATACTTCAGCGGTTAAAGCCGACACAGTATAGACTTCTAATAACAGAAGTTGTTTTAGACTGGTACGGGAATGTTGGACTGGGAAACTTCATTAAAACGGTGAGTGCAGAAGAATTCGAGCAAATATCAAAAGACCCGCTTAGAGACTATGCAAGTTTTGGAGTACAGGCGGTTTTATATGTTGATATATCGGCTTCCCCAGTTTATAGCATAGACTACTACACGGTGCAATCTTCCGACTACCCTATACACATAGAAAAATACGATGAGAGACTGAAACATCAGTATTCCCGTGAAATAGAGAAGGTACTGGAAAATGAAGAGCTATTCGATACCCCTTTCCAAGAGATATGAGGTGTTAAACATGGATACGGAAGAGGCAAATGAAACGATAAATAGATGGCTCACAATAAACAGATGGCTGAAAGAATTGAACGAGAGGTACGGCGGGAAACTAAAAGAAGGGAAACTGTATTTCACAAAAAACAAATTCCTTGAGATAGTATGGACAAAATCGCTTACAGGTGTCATGATGTACACTATGAGACTGTACTACAAAAGTGGAAACAAGACATACGTAAAGGAATACGATTTTTACGAAGGACATCCCATCGAGAATATCTACAATGCTATGCTTGAAGTATATCCTTATTTTATTAAAAGATGAGGTGAAGAACATGGAAAAGAAACTGAATAAGGAATACTGGGACGCTAAAGAGCTATGGCTATTGGGAATCGATACTCCTAACGGTATTCACTGTTGCTATGGAGGTTGCAGTGCTGGGACACTGGACGCATATTGCGATTGCGAGGAAAATAAAGAAGTAAGGGAACAATTATACAAATTCGTAGAAGAACACGGAGAAGTTGAACCTTTAGAATTTGGAATGAAAATGCTATGGTTTGCTGGCAAAATACCAGAACTTACGAAGATAATTCAGGAACAGGCTAAAGAGTACGGCAGGGAAGAACTGACCCCAAGACCAATGAAGAAGGATTAATTTTTTCTTTTCCTATTTTTATAAAAAGGTGATAATATGGAAAAAGAGTTAGAAACTAAATATAAATTTCTCGTGGATTTCTCAAACAACATATTCAAGGTACGTAGGTTTAAAGGGAATATGGACATGGAGAGGTACGGAGTAAGGCTACTGAAACCCATAGATTTTCCTTACAGAGACGGTACATATTCCACTGACAGATTCATGGTTATTATTCCCTTGAACAATACAGACACTGCCACGAAAACCTTATCTGTTTCCCACTACTCAACTGATGATTTACATAACTTATCGTCCACACGCTTATCCATTTTTATATTCCCATCCGATTATTCATTAAAATTTATATTTGTACCAGACATGAAAAGGCAAGGGATACACTTACCCAATAGCAACATACCCATATACAGGGAAGAACTGGACATATTCAATGAGCTTGCTAACGTAGAGGATAAGATAATAAGGAGGTTGAGGCAATGACCGCTTTAACTAAACCCAAGAAGGAAGGATACAAAACCCTGCTCATGTACACATTGGAGAAACTGGGATTGTCAGAACAGGAGAAACAGGCTTACTTGGAACTTTACGAAGAAATATACAACAGGAGAATTACGAGAAATACTGAGAATCATAAGAAATATACGGCAACAGAACACGGTAAAAAGATTGTCCATGAAATAGAGCATAGAACATACATCAGGAGAAAGCTAAGAGAAGGGAAGATACCCAGCAATTACTTGGCTCAGGTTTTCGAGTATTTTAATAAATTTTAATCTATTTTATTTGTTTACTCAGTAAACTATATATTTAAGAATGAATTATATTATCGGTGATACCATTATGGAGAATGAGAAGGATAAGGAAATTTCAGGAGATAAAGCAATAAAGACTTTAGTTGGAGTTTTGAGTGAAACAAACAGGATAGACAGGGAAAGGAAATTCCCGAAGCAGAAATTCCCAGCGGACTATACGGAACTGGAGAGGCAGATTGCAGAAATGCTTACGGAAGATACAGGAGCAAATATACTGGATTCAGGCAACATTTACGGCAGGCACTGGGAAAGGAACAGGCTAATTAAGGACTTTAGGAAACTGAAATCTTTAGAGGTAGATATTGACGAAGACGGCAGTATAGAATTTACCTTAAACATATTCCACTTCTTGAGAGCAAATTTGGAGGTTAATGACAATAAGAAGCTTGAAAATTTATTCGAGAAGGTTTCCGACAACGACAATACATGGCTTCAGAACATGGAAGATTTTGCAGAAGCACTTGAGGAACTGGGATGGAACGTAACTCCAACATTCAATACTTATAACGGGGACAACATTTTATCGCAAGGGATTCAGGGATTCACATTCTATAAGGATGAAAAGGATGAGGAATCCCCCTATATAATGCTCCAGATACATAACGGCAGTGATATAAGAGGAGGCTACACGAAGCCGAGAATATTCAAGGTGAAGGACATAAACCTATTCATTACAGGACAGCACGACATTACAGCGGTATGCAAATGCACGCAGGTTTACACAGATGACTGTGGATACCACTGGTATGAATCTGATATTGACTATAAACTACCAACATACTGGGAGGTTGTGCAGGGAAAGAGAGGAAACAGGCTCGTATGCAAGAAGTGTAATAAAACAGTGAAATTTATTCCTGACCTTGACGAATAAATTTTATTTTTTTTATTTTAATTCTTTATTTTATTAATCCCATTTACTCGGTAAACTTTATATTCAGGGAACAATTATATGATTGGTGGTACCATTGGGTACAAAAAAGGATTATATAACGGCAACAGTCCTTATCGCTAAGGATGGTGTTGTCATAGGAAAGAAACCGAAAACAAGGATTTTTACCAGAGACGGCAGAGAGGGTACAGCGGTGCATGACGGGCTTCCAGTAAGGAAATCTGGGGATGAATGGATATACGAGGTTAAATGAGGGGATGAAGAAGATGGCAAAGCAGAAAAAAGAAGAAAACCTTACAGAATTAATGAGTGGAATATTAGGGAGACTTTATTTAACAGACGCTATGAAAAGTACGCTATCCATTGGGAAAGCCCTGAAAATCCAGCTAAAAGAGAAAGACGAAAAGGCTGAATCCCCAAAGAAAGACAGATTCATAGCCATAAAAGATGACTATAAGCGTACTGTTATCCAGAACAAAGGCGATTACTTCATCATCAAAACCAAAATAAAATGGGATGAAATAGAGAGGGTGAACCAAATAGATTTTTTATCAGGGAAGGAGGCAAGAAAAAATGACACACATAAAGACAAATAGGCAACAGCTAATAGATACATTAACAAAGCAATTTGGTAACTGGCTAATGCGTTTCATTCCCTCCAAGCTCAACTGGGTTACTGAATCCTATATGATATATGTCTATGTGATGGATAATGACGACATACAGATACAGGTACAGCATAATGAAGATTTCAGAAGGCTAAAACTCTCCTTATCCCCTAACTCACACATAAAAGAAATCTATGTATTGCCAAAAATGGACATATGCGAACTACTGAATGATGATGACAGGGAATTCCTCAAGTTTAACAATTACGCTTTTGATGAGGTCCTGTTTATTTACGATATGTGGAAGAATAAGTTTGTCCTGAGAATCTATCTCGAAGAGAACCTTGAACTTGTATATAGAAAAGAGGCAGGTAAAAATGCAGGCAATAAGTAATATCCCAAATAAGATAGGGAATGGGGATTGGAAGCTTATCAGTTCAAAGCATAAAGGCAAGGATTTAAACGTAATTTACAGGGGCAACTGGCTGGATAACTACAACGATTCCATCATGCTATCCATAAGTTTGGCTGGTACTGGCAATAATTCGTATGTCCTCAACAGTATAAGTCTGATGATAGGTGAGAGCTTTATTTACTTCAGGTCATACGATTTCTGGGATATGCCTTTCAGTTCAAGGGATTGCGATATTCACGACATGAATAACATAGGCATTTACGTAAGCGAGATGTTAAGAAGGCTGGGATTCGAGTATTTTGACTGGGAATCAGAAAGGGCGGTGAATGAATGAGGTTTATACTTGATAGAGCTTCACGCAGTATGTTTAGCCCTTATTTTGTTGATGATACTTCTGCCCCTGACAATTCAAGTGTAATACTTAAAGAATTTGAAGAGGAACAGAAAGAGATACTGAAAGAATTTGCTGAATACGATATTCATTTTGAGAAATTTTTTGGTTTCATCAGGGCTGATAATAAACCAGTCTATTCATATAAGCCTGTGATTGTCATAGATTCATTGGAACAACTGTTGAAACTCGTACAGAAATATGGAGACATAATCATACAAAGAGATTATGAACAACCAAAAGAATCAGACAACAGAGATAACAGAATTAATTATATGTTAAAAATTTACGGTGATAATGACTACTGGGATTAGGAAGGTGTTAGAGATGGCAATAATAGTTTGCAGTTGTGGGAAGGTTTTCAAAGGGCAGGCTAAGAGTGTAGGTCATTACAGCAAAGTCCATCTTTCCAAATACCCAGACCACAGGATTATAGGGAAGTACTCTTACAGGATTCCAGATGATGTAAAGGAAATGGTGATGGAAATCAGGAGAAGGGACAGATGGCAGGGGTACTTTCCAATAAAGAGTGGGGAGGTGAAAGGATGAACATGGAAGAATTTGTAAAAGCAATGGGACCTGAACGGGAATCAGGCAGTTATAAAATGGTGGTTACAGAGGATGGTACACAGCTCTTTTGTGACTATTACTTGCTCACAGAACTTGAAGAATATTCTGAAACCAGTGAATCCAACACCAAGAAAACTGAACTCGCCGTCCTTTATAAAACCTTTGGATATATGCTAATAAATACTGGAATAGTAAAGATAAGCAGTGTAAAGAAGGTGGTATGAGAATATGGGGAGCAATCATACGGATATAAAAGAAAAACTCATGGAGAAGGTAGATTCCCTTCACTGCAAGGGGCTTTGTCAGGAGAGCTGTGGTCCAATAGTATTTTCAAATGGGGAAAGGGAAAGAGTGAAAAAATACTGCGAGGAAAATAAACTGGAATTCCATGACCTGAATGAAGAGTACCTAAAACAGTCTTTGCTGAAGATTATAAGCGGAGAAAATGCTCCATGCCCGTACCTGAAGGAAGGCAAATGTTCCATCTATCCCGTTAGACCAATGATATGCCATCTATGGGGAGCCGTTGATGTCATGCCCTGTATCTTTGGATGTAAACCAGAAAAAGGTTACATATCAAGGGAAGAGGGCTATTTACTATTGGGAAGGTGAGTGAAAATGGCACACTATCAGGAATGTCCACACTGTAAGGGAACGGGAATAGAACCATACTGGATTTTTAATGATTCTTCAATGGTAGGTGTAAATTCTATATGCAGTGTTTGCGGAGGCAAGAAACTCATTCTGGTACCAGACATCGATGAAGCCGTTATGAAGTCCATGAAGGATGAAATAACGTCTATTCTACATGATATTTTCAAGGAGGCTATGGAAGAGGTCAAGAAGAAAAGGGAGAGTGATAAGAAATGAAGGACGCTGGACCTTTCATCTTATTTCTATTGTTTGTTATAACCCAATTAGATGTGTTTCTGGGATACTATATACCAAGTTTTCATTTTAATAGCATAATAATATTCGGAGAAGTTGTGATTGCAGTTTTTGTTTTCCTTTTGGAAGAAGCTTTGGAAGGAGATACTATTACTATCCAGCTTAAGAAAGGTGATGAGAAATGAAGCGGACAATTCACATATGCGATAATTGTGGCAAAAGAATGAGACATCCCTATCAGGTTGTAAACATTCAGGGAAGAGAGTATTATTTTTGTAGCTTCTCCTGTTATGAAGAGTTTGACTTTAAGAGGTTCATAGGGAGTGGGAAGAAATGAACACACCAAACTCTAACTGTGTCCAGACGTTAAGAGGAGATGTCTGCATACAGTACTGCTGTGGAAAGAATATGGTAGAAATCATGGTGGTGGTAAGAAATGACTATTAAAACATGCCCACACTGTAATGGTACTGGCATAGAACCCTTTATGCCGAATAATTCAGCGGAAGTTGTGCCTTGCTCAGTATGTCATGGTGATAAGCTTCTTTATTATTATGATGGCGAATTGGTAGTGCCACAAACTCCAGTACTGAATGATGAGGACAAAAAACTCATAAGGCAGATAGTGAGGGAAGAATTGCAGAACTTCAAGGAAGAACTCATTAAAGAAGTTAAAAAGGAGAGTGAGAAGAAATGAATCTGAAAAATAAGAAATCATGGCATTGGTATGCAACTCATGTCCAGTGCGATTATTGCCTGAGATGGTTCAATCCTGAGAACAGCAATGAAAAGAACTGGATTTCTCCTGTGAATGATAGGTTTCCAGAGCTTTCTAAGTTGAAAATTAAAGTATGGAAGAAATTAAACAGGGAAGACCCCAATGTATATCTTTGCTCAAAATGCTACTATCTACCAGATGGAAAGATAATTGAGAAATTGAGTAAGAGATGGAAGAAGGTGATAAGGGATGAGCCTCAATAAGAATATACCCGCTAAGGAAGCCGAAGAAGTGGCAAAGGATTTTATCAATAAACTAACCCTTTATACCAATAAGATAGAAATTGCAGGCTCACTCAGAAGAAGGCATGAAGTTGTCGGGGATATAGAGATTGTCGCAGAACCCAGACTCGTATGGCAAAAGAATTCCGCATTAACAGGTACCCTTGATTACTTCTACTTCAAAGAATTGGAAGTGGATAAAGATGAAAACTTAACATGTTTCAACTATACGCATGAACGCATGAAGGAACTTCTCCAGTATGGACTCATAAACCTCAACAGAATTTCCAAAGACGGAAAGAAGGCTCCATTTGGGAAGAGGTACTACCGCATAAACTATATCTATAAGGAGAAGGAATACCCCATAGACTTCTTCGTAGCCGTACCGCCAGCCGATTACTATGTCATCCTTTTGTTGAGGACTGGAAGTGCCGATTTCTCACACTGGATAGTCCAGTGCAATCCCCATGTGAAGTTCAGGGATGGACACCTTGAGGTAGATGGAAAGCCAGTCTATGTCAGGTCAGAAGAGGAAATATTCGATATTCTGGGGATACCTTACAGGAAGCCAGAGGAAAGGGATGTTGTAGATTGGAAGGTGGTAAGAAATGGTTTATAGAATATGGTTTAAGTCTGAAATGAAGGTGGTTTTTGGTAATCGTTTCAGGGGAGATGAGGATTCAAAAGGAGACGAGAAGGTGATGATGTTGAAGATGGACTATAAGGACAGAGATGGAGAGTGGAAACAGATTAACCTTATATTCGACAAGAATTCTTACGGAGAGCTTGAAGACCTGAGTTTTTTTGTGGAGAGAGCTAAGAGGGTCCTGCTCTCAAAGGAGCAGATTGAAATGTTGGAGAGGAATGTTAAAATGAACCTTAAGGACATGGAAGAATCTGATAGGAAAAGGGAGAGTGATGAGAAATGAAATGCCCTAAATGTTTGAAAGAAATGACATCAGTAAAAGTATGTTCTATGGAAATTGCGAATAGCATAACACTTTACTTCTGTACAAACAGTACCTGTGAATTTTGCGGTATTCTGAGGGTAGGTGATAAGAGATATGAGTGAATTAATAAGGGTCAAGGAAGAAACCTATCAGGAACTGAGAAACCTCAAATTTGAGCTTAGAGTGGAGACATTCGAGGAAGTAATCAGGGCATTGCTTGAAGAACACAAAAAAAGATAAATTTTTTTACAAAAATACCGGTATTTTTCTTTTTACAAAAATACCGCCATTTTTTATTATTTTAAAATGCGATATACTTCTTCAGCGTTCATGTCCTTGATTCTGTGGAATATCATGGTGAGTATATCCCTTAACCTGAGTACTCCACGCTTATTCTGAATAGAATACGGGTTCACAACAGCCTTGATAGACTTCATGGATTCAATTGTTGATACTGGCAGTAATATCATTACAGTATGTATGCCCTTAGTGATTTTAGAATATACGGAAAAGTAATCAGCTACCCACATGGATTCTGGAAGTGTCTTATACCACTCAATTAGCTTTGCTATGCACTGGGACACCGTTTTATTCACATCCTTGCCCAGTGAATTTAAAATCTGGTACTGGTATTCATAAAGCCTGAACGACTTCTTATCATGCCTGTGTTCCCCCACCACCATAACAAAATAATGTGGCGAAAATATATATGATTTATGGAAATATAAAAATCAGATATATATGCCCTACCAGTACGACCTTGATACTATTCTTTATACATTGCGTGAGAATCCAGCAACGGTAGGGTACAAAAGACTGGCAGATATTCCGCAGGCAGTTTCAAGGATGAGGGATAGCGGGGAAATATCCCAGACCCAGTACGAAGTTATCATGGGAGAATATACAAAACAGATAAGATGGTACCATCCTGAACACAGGTATGCTCCATACTTCAAGTCCTTCTCAATATGGAGATGGGAAGTGGATGAATTAGGAAATGAATACTACCTTCAGGCAGAACCCATACCTAACTGGCTACTGGTGAACATCAAGGAGGCATGGCTCTTAGCAGATGAACCGCCTGAGACTTTTCCCACATGGGTATGGATTCTCCTGACAGGAAACGGCTATAAGTTATCACCAGTCATAGACTTCTCACTCAGGTATGAAAATATAGACCCAAGACTTGAAGGCACACAGGCTAATGAAGAGAGGAATATCGCAGAGAATATAGTTGTTGCAAGACCTTCAGAACAGGAGACAATCAGGAGAATAGACGCCTTACAGCAGGAGAATGAATCATTGCGGGACGCCCTTTCAAAATTGATGGACAGGCTTAACAGGCTTGAGGACACAATAAGGAAACAGCAGGAAGTACAGCAGGCAAGACAGAGGGCAGAGACACCGCCTTCTCCTAACGTAACTACAAGCCTACCTTCAGACATATACACATGGATAGTTACGGCTACTGGGGAAAACATCATAAGGAATAACTTAGCTAATAAGAACCAGTGGCAACATACTATTTCTGTAAGGAGTGCGGGGAAGGACCGCAATGGAAATCCACTGTTTGAGGTAACGGCTTCAAAGAGGGAAGACGAGACTGAGGCAGAATTCAAGGCATGGGTCGATTCTGTAAGCGATAAGATAGCAGACGCTATGGGCAGAAGGCTGGAGACAGCTCAGCGTGCAAGTGAGAGGAGACCACCTTCAAGGTATGAACTCAGGGGAAATAGGAGCTTCAGGAATTATTATGCCGATTCCGTTATAAGAAATCTCAACGATTATCCAGAGTACAGGACGGCAAGTGATTACAAGAAGCAGGAAATACAGAAATGGGTCAATTATGCTTTGAATGAAGCTTATAACAGATTGGAACAGGAAGGCAGTAGCAAAGGACTGACGGTAGCATGGGATACGATGGACGCTTCACTGTTCCCATTGAAAGAAGTTCTTGATATAGCCATAAGCAACAAGAAGTCATTGGAGAAGGCAGATGAAATTGGGCAGGAGATAGCCCAATGGTACAATAATATGAGTGATTCTGATAAGAAGTGGTATAATACTGGAAAACAGCCTGAATATAACGAGGAAAATATTCCTCCTGAACCTACTGAAGAAGAGTTGAGAAGAATGGAAGAAGAGTATAGAGAAAGGAATGAGAACGAAGGAGAGAATAATGAAGGCTCAAATGAGAAGAAATAGGGGGATGATTAATGCCAGATGAGCAGAAAAGGCTATTCGATGAAGGACTGAAGAAGCAGACTACCCTTGAAGGTAGTATTGCTTCTGTAACTTCAACTGAAGCAGAAAGGCTCAAGAAGAAACAGGAAGAAGAGAAGGAAAGGGAAAAGCAAAAAGAAAAGGTTAAACAGGTCAAGGAATCAGCGTTAGGGATGTTCGGGGCTACACTGGACCAGATGAGGCTTGACGCTTTCATTAACCAGACAGTCGATGAGATATTGGATAAGACCAGTGAGGAACTGGATAAGGCTCTTGATGAAGCCAAGAAGGAACAGGAAATACAGACCCCACAAACACCACAGGAATTGGAAGATACAGTTACAACTGCTATAAAGAAGGTAGAATCTGAGGTACCATTGCCTGTTAATGTTATTAGCAATGAGGAGTTATTCCCATTGCTTGAGCAGAAGTTCAAGCCCTTCGAGTATCAGGTTGAGGCAGTAAATGACTTCAGGGAATACAGGCATGCTACCATAGTATTGCCTACTGGTGCGGGTAAAACACTGGTAGGAGCTATGGTTATAAAGGAATACGGTATTCCAGCAATAGTTATAACGCCACAGATACAGATAATGAACCAGTGGGCAGACTTATTCAGGCAGTTAGGTTCTGAGCCTTCATTATACTTTGGGGAACAGAAGATAATTACACCATTAACCATAACCACGTACCAGTCAGCCACTCAACATCCAGAGATAATGGAATCCTTCAGGGTAGTGATATTCGATGAGGTACACCATGCCTATGCAGATGAGTACTCAAAGCTTTTGGACATAGCAAGGGAAAAGGAGATAGTGCTGGGACTAACGGCTACTCCTTTGAAACCGCAGGATAAGGGATACTTAAGGCAGGAAGATGAGCTTCCAGTAGCGTATGTATTAACGCCAGTGGGATTAAGTACATACGGCAGGGCATTGATACCAGTATGGGAATATGTATCAGTTAATGATAGCAGGGTATCTTCCATAGAAAAGACCATACAGGACATAATGGGTAGGATTGCAGGCAATTACGATAGTGTCAGGGATATTTATGACGCAGTAAAATTGCAAAATCCTTCTGATAAGGACATAAAAATACAGGCTTTAGTATATATGAAACTTGCAAACGAAAGGAAAAAGCTACTTAGCGGTACCGTACCGAAAATAATAGTGACAGTGGATAAAATTAATAGGATATTAACCATGAATCCAGATTCAAAGATAATTGTATTTACAGAATCCGCTACCTCAGCTAATGACATATCAAGAGCCTTGATAACAATGTTTGACATACCCACCCTTGTTTTGCTAAGTGAGAAAGGGCTTTCAGCCGATGAGAAACGCATAGAGATGGAGAAGCTCAAGAGGGGAGAATATAAGGTCCTCGTAGGTGTAGATATGATAGTGGAAGGTCTGGATGTACCAGACATGGATGTGGCAATATTTGTCAGCACTACTGTGAAATCCCAGAGGAGGTTTACACAGAAGATGGGAAGGATTCTCAGGTATAAGGAAGGGAAACATCCGAAGGCTATTACGATTGCCTATGCCAATACATCAGAAGGGGATAACGCTTCAGCAAGGATGTATTCTACACTTCAGAAGAGTACACCAGACGAAATTGAAGAGATAACACAGTCAGATTTGGACGCAATGAGGGACCAGTTACAGCAGTTAAGCGATAGTGTGGGGGCAGGAATTGATTTTAAAGAGGATAAACTGCTTGAAGAAATAGACAGGGATGTATCAAGCAAGGCAAGGACCTATCTGAGGTGAAGTGACATGCCTTATGTATATGTACCCATAGACAAGGACGCCTTCTATATGGATATGAGGGACTTCCTTCATGGATTGATAGAGAAATACAGCAAAACAAATTGTCCTCTGGCGAATAAGGCATGGAACGAAGAGGAGATTCGGAAAGCTCAGAGTGAGTGTTATCACATACTTTTATACTTTGAAGATACTTTTATGAGGCATTATCTGAGGGAATTCCCCATAGACTGGGTCAAGCAGGCTCATGAGGCAGAACTGACTACCCCAAATCCATTCAAGCTGGATAAAGAATTCAGGAATTTAAGGCAGGCACTTAGGTACTGGGTTAAGACATACAGAGAAGCCATGAAGCAAAAAGCAATACAGATAAGCGAAGAAGAACATGCAGATTTCAGGGATGTAATCAAGCAGTTATCTGAAGAGCTATTGCTTGAGATTAGGGATTATGTAAGCTCTAAGGTAACCCCCATGACCGCTTATGTTGTTGTAAATAATTTATAACGAAATTATGGTGGTTATATGGTATATATTTATCCTCCAATAGATAAAAATAAATTTCTCAAAGATATGGATGAAGTTCTTAATGTACTCGTGGAAGTTTACAGCAAAAAACATTGCCCAATAAAACCTGTACAGGAAACATGGGGTAATGAGGGAATAACTGAAGCAACAAATAAATGTTACCATGTATTTACAAATCTTAAAGATTATATAAAAAAGAATCACCTTAATTCCTTTCCTATTGAATTGTTAGACCAATATAACAGATATTTAATTAAAGCTTTCAATGAATATGAATTAGGGAAACCTTTACGTACAGATTGGAAACATTTTAGTCTTGGGGTAGATACAGTCAATTCGTTAATTAGATGGAAGAAGCACTATAAGGACGATATGGAAAGATATACAGTCGAACTTAATATGGGAAATAAATATAAGATTAAATTTAATGATGTTGTAAGGCGATTTTCAGAAGAATTTTTGATGGAACTTAGAAATTATTTAGCTATGAGAGTAGTAGGTTCTCTTGCACATCAGGTTGTGAACTATCTATCATAGAAACTGTTATGATACTTTTATGGGGCAATCATATTCTTCTTATCAAATAGTAATTAATATATAACAGAGTTATATATGTACTTGGGAATATATGCCAGAGGATAAAAAAGAAGATGAAATTGATGTTTTGAATAGGTATATCAAGGAATTCCAGAAGGACAGACCATTTAAACAGAGCTTTTCCAAAAGCGAAATAAACGAGTGGTTAGCAGAGGCACATGCATACATCATGAACAGGTGGGGCATGGACAACAGGAAGGGATTGCCGAAGACTGACATACAGGGATACCTGACTTCCCAGTTCTTGAAGCCACAGGAGAAAGAAAAAGAGCCAGAACAAACACCACAGCAGGCGATTGCAGGTATGGTAAGTGAAGCCATAACCCAGAAGGAGCTTAAGCAGTCAGCACCTACTACCGAGACCATAGAACTGGCAAGGCAGTTGATGGGACCTTACAGGGATGATGTAAAGAAACTTTCAGTTGAGGCAGTCCAGCAAAGGCTTGCAATAATGAGGAAACTCTTGGAGGTATTTGATAAACACTACCACTCAATCGTAGTTAAAGAGAAAATAGCCAATTTAGACCCTCAGACCGCACAGGACATGGCAGTACAGCACATCTCGAATTACATATCCACAATGCTCAGGAGGACTGAGACTACTGAGGAAGAGCAGTTGAAGATGGAGAATACCACTTTAAGAGAGAGGAATAATCGACTGAATGATATAGTGAATAGGGCAGAAGGTATTCTAATGCCCTTGAAGTCCATCATGGATTCATTTGTCATATATTTTGGATACGAAGAAAACCTTCCAGAAGTATCAAAACAGTTTCAGGCGTATTCAAATATTATTTCAAACGTGCTTGATAGTATAAGGGAAAATAGGTACAGGCAACAACTGGAAGAGGATTCTATTCACGGAGTTGAAAAGGCTAAATATGAACTGAAAATCAGGGAGCTTGAACTCAAGAATAAGAAACTTGAAGCAAAGCTTCTCGATATGGAAAAAGAGAAAGGGGGAAATTTAGATGAGTGAAGACCAGCAGAATAATCAATCAACTAATTCACAGGTAAACCCTGTGGAATATCTCAGACAGGTCCAGAAGAGCAAAGAACTTGAAATGAAGATGTCAGAGCTTGAGAAGTCAATGAATGAGATAAAGCAGATGTTGCAATCCAAACCATCCAGTAACTCGGATAATTTAATAGCGTCAATAATACTTGAAATTATAAAAGGTCAGAATCAGACTAATCAGTTATTTATGCAAAATATGCTTGCAATGATGACAAATCAAAATCAGAATAAATCCAGTGGAAACGACTTGAGCAATAAACTTATGGAGAAGCTCATTGAGAAAACAATGAACCAATTAGATACCCCTAAAGAAAGCAGTGAAGCACAGGAATTCAAAGAAGGACTTAACATGCTTGCAGATAAAATAGAAGAAATAGAAAAACAGATAAGTGAAAAGGGAGTGACCGTACCTGAAGAACAGAAGCCTAAACTAAAGCTTCTTGAATCCATAAAGGAGATAGTAAACGAATATAAGGAAAGGGAAGAACTATTCAACGAACTGGGGAAAGTACTCAATGTCAAGAGAGAGGACAATATGAGTTTCAAGGATTACATTGAACTGATACAGAACGCCATCACGCCAGTAATTGAAGGAGTGCAGACAGTACTGAATGTATCACAGGCACAGTCAGTACCAGTAAGGCAGAAGGAAGTGAAGAAAGCGGAGGTACCAAACCCCCCTAATCCAGCCCCGAATCCCCAAAATAACGTGAATACACCGAGCCTTCCTCAACCGCCTAAGAAGGAACAGATAGAAATCCCTGAAGAGAAGTTCACAAAGAAGGAGAAGGAAGAGCTATCCAAGTTCCTGAAATTTGTGGACATAGACACACCTGAAGGGAAGAAAACGGTAGCACAGAGCAAGTCTGGGGAGTATGTAGGGCTTGAAGACAGTGGTACAATCCTGACCGAAGGACAGTTAGCTTACCTCTACCACAAAGATGAAAACTTCAAGAAGTTTATAAAGAGCCTTGATGGTGGGAAGAAATGAGCAATGAAAGGAGAAGGGCGGTCATTGAATTCAGGTCTGTGGACAACTATAAGGCTTTCAAGGAATTCGTAGGTAAATATAAAAATGCAGAAGTAGGCTTGATGGAATTGCTGGAAGCGTATAAGGAATTGCAGGACTATAAGAACCTGAACAGAAGCAGAATTTAGTTGTTTTTATTTCTTTTAAATGCTTTTACGCCGTATTTTCTCCTCACACTCATATAACCCATATCCTGAAGGAGCTTCAGTATTCTCCTTTGCCGTATCTCATCATTCTCATCAAAAGCCCATTCGTACAGTTCAGGATTGTTTTTCGCTTCCCTTCTGATTCTCATTATGAGCTGTCCATAATAGACAACGCCGTATTCTTTCATGAGGTCATTTATAATTCGCTTGACAATCTCTATGCTTTCCCTTTCAGATTCCATCAAAACTTACATACATAAAAATAATTTAAATATTATGCCTAATATAAATGAAGATGATAAAAAATGTAATAGAACGGTTATACTTTAATCACAGAATTATAACTGGAACTAAACATATTAAAGCGTTAATATATATTCTATGGATAATTTGTTAATCATGGTCGTTTATAACATAACGTCAAAGCTGATAAGCTCTGACGCATTTAGGACCAAACAACAGGAGATTGCAGACGCACTGACGAGCTACTACATAAAGAAAGTAGCTGGAGCCAACGCAAGCGAGACCTTCCTCAGAGACGCAATGCCAAACGAAGACTTCCTACCCCAGACTGGTGGAATACTAAGCACAATATTCCCAGTTACCGCCAATACGGAACAGTTTGCTATCCAAATTCCCGCACTGACAACTGGATGGTACTATGCCCTTGCAGGAACAATTATAGTGGACAAAGCCTTTGCCTTCTATGGTATGGAGATACCGCAGAGTACAGACCTATTCGCTGTCAGGATGGGTTACGGAAAGGATATTTCTGGAGGTATAACTAACGTTTATTCATTGCAGGGAGTAGGCGGAGCTGACATACCCAGAATAGTGACCTTCAGGCAACCATTCTTATTCGGCAAAGGAGACAACTTCTATATCCAGTTCAATGGATATAACCCAACCTCTTCCGCAGTGGTTACTGGGGCGGTACCACTCATTGCTGTGGCTACCAACGTAAAGTCCCCAATGTAAATTTATTTAATTTTTCTATTTTTTCATTAACATCTGATAAAAAATATTTAAATACACATACTTATTAGTATTTCTGTGGTACAAATCAGTGATGAAGATGTAAGGTACATCATTGAATTTCTCATAATGGTCCTTACCATGTCACTGATTATGTTCGCACTGATAATGAGGTGAGATAGGATGGACCAAGAAATGTCTAATATAATAAGGGAGCTTGAGGGAAAATATATTGGAGAGGCAATAATCCATAGCTCTCTCGTAGTAAGGTTCAAAGTTTCAGAGAATCCCTGTTATCTTACAGTGAAGCCAAAGCAGAAGCTTTACTATGTAGCATGCGGTAGCAGAATTCTCAGGGAAGACTGGGACAAAATAAATACTGTATTCAAATTGCTTGATGAGAAAGGCTATAAAATGGAGGCTGAATCCCGATTCAATATATATTAGGCGATACCATGAGGAAGACTGAGGAAATAAGGAAATTGCTTGAAAGCTTCCTTGAAAAAGAGAAGCTTGAGATAGTGAGTTGCAGGGAGGGGAATGACCCACGAGGAGACTGGTGGATTCACATAAAAGATGTAAAGGACGAAAAGTAGTACTGAACCATCATTATTTCGCTATTTTTTTATAGTAATTTATTATTTATTTCATAATGCCAAATAAGCTGTATGATGAAAAGATAATTGTTAAGACACCTCAAGGGACAATTTCCCTTGCTTTTATAAAAAGAACGTATGATAATGGCACTCAAAGGCTGATACCTTTGACAACTGTAACGCAGACCCCAAGAAAACTGAAAATGAACATTCTACTCAGTGAAGGTGCGAGAGCATACAGGCAACTTCCTGAAGAAGAAAAACAGAAAACTCCTTATAGGGAATTCATGAGTAAATACATGAAAGAACACATGGAGAAGCCTATTAAAATGGAAAAACTAAAAGTAAGCAAACTCAATTACTACCTGAATAGAGCCAATAATTTAATAGAGAAGGCAAAGAATACACAACAGAAGGAGGTTGAGCAGATTGCCAAAGATTAAAGGTATTGTGGATAAATCAGACGTAAAGAACTTCCTGAATGACAAATACATGGAGAGCATAGAATATAAGAAAAGGTCCGCAATGCTGAACCTATTTGAAAGCAAGAAGTTTAACGGCATTGTTGATGTTTGCCCCTACTGCAAGGCAGAATTCGAGGCTAAGAAAGACAATATCACTGTTATTGATAAAGGTGGGCTTAAGATATTCGCTAAAGCTGATTGCGACAAATGCCATAAGCCTATCTATTTCAAGTTGATAACTGAAGCAAGGAGCTTAGACCCACTATTTGGTGGAAAACTGGAAGTCACTTACATAATCATGACTGAAGATGAATATCTTGGCAGGAAGAAATTGGACGAAGAGGACGATGAGGACGAAGATATAGTGAACACGGGGAATGAAGAATGAACGAGGGAGACAATAAGCTGATAAGGGAAATGGCTAAGGATGAAGCCAACGGCAACAAAAACTGGAAAGAGAACTGGGCAGAGTTGATGAAGGTCATAAGGCAATTCTTAGCTCCCTATGGCTTATCTGAGGAAGAGAAACAACGATTCAAGAAGAATGTGCTGAAGGCTATTGCAGGCAATCTGTTTGACGCTGACTGGCTTAGAACGGCAGTACAGTACAATATTTCCATTGTCCCTTATCTGATGGTAAAATTCGAGCTGGACAATGCTGGATGGAGGCAGAAGCTATCTTTGGTGTTCCTTAGAAGGTACAGGTATTTGTGGGAAGACATTCTTACGGATATTCCCTTTATCGTACAGGTGCTGAAAGAAGACCCGAATGTAAGACCTTTGATGAATGACCCTAAAGTAATCCAATACCTCAACAACAGGATTACTGACCTTTACGAGTTCCTCGTACACTTCACAGACCCAGATAACCCTTACATAGACGCTGAATATAAGCAACAGGCTGATTATATAAGAAAGCAGATTGGGATTCTCAAGCAGGAAATGCTCAGGAAACAACAGGAAGAAAGGGCTAATTCCGTTCAAGAATGATAATTATGGAAGAATCCCTTAAAATGCTTTATTATGACAGGATTCAATGGATAAGAGAAAACACTACAATGCCCGCATTGCATATAGGTTGTGCAGATGAACCGATATTCAAGCCTTATGGATTATATCCTCAAGTCCATAGGTGTGACCTTGATTTATATGACCTTCCTAACTTCACTCAATGTGACGCCCATAACCTTCCTTATGAAGATAAGTCATTCAGTACCGCTGTTTTAGCTGAAGTACTTGAGCATGTAAAAGACCCTGTTAGAGTGCTTAATGAAGCTAAAAGAGTGGCAAGAGATAGAGTTGTGATAACTGTACCGATAGAAAGCATGTGGGGACCAGTAGTTAAACCTTTTTCCAATGTTGAGGAATCAGTAATTAAAGAACACGGAAGCTATGAAAAGTGGGTAGAACACATGAAACATACATATCCTGTTCTCAAGGCTAAATTCCCTGATTCAGTGGAGCCTCATAGTTTTCATGTAAGGTATTTCACTCCTGAATCCTTTAGAGAACTGATAGGAAATAAAGCAGAGATAAAATTACTAAAGAATCAAGAATTTGTTTGGATGGTTACAGTGCTTAATATTCAATGAATTTGCTCATCTCAGACTGTAAATCTATTGCTGTTATCTTTGTATAAACAGTTGTAGTATTTAAAGAAGTATGCCCTAATATCTGTTGCAATGCATTTACGCTTACCCCTGACCTTAAAGCCCTTATTGCGAATGTATGCCTGAACTTATGAGGTCTTATCCATCCCTTCTTATGACCCATAGCCACTGATAATTTGTCGAAGTATTTGTTCACTGATTGCCGAGTATAGGGAAATAAAGGCTCCTGTGATTTCTTATTTATGTTGTAATCAAGGAAGTACTGCAATACCACTTCTTTAAGCCTCTTATTTAAAGGTACAGTCCTGTAAGCTGGTTTATTACTTTTAACTGGTTTCTCTACCTTCATAAACAGTCCAGTATTCTTATCGGGGATATAGTAAGACCTAACTTTTTTATGTGCCTTTAAGTTCACTACCTGTATCAAATCATTAGTAAAATCAAAGCTGGCGGGACTTAACGCTAAACACTCAGAAATGCGTATTCCTGTATAGAGTAGAATGTTGATAAGGAGATAATACTTCCTGTGGGTTTTGGTGCCTCTTTCTTGATTTTTAAATTGTGCCTGAATAAAATTAAGAATGAGTTTTATCTCGTCTTCGCTGAAGTATTGGTACCTTTTATCTTCAAATTTGCTTTCAATTCTCTCTAAAGGTATTGGATTTAAGTTTTGATTAAAAGGTTGAAGGTCTTTTTGTTCTTCTTTCATGAGTTTACATAATTGAAATCTTTATATTTATTTTTTCATTCGCTTTTTAGATTTTGGATAGGAGGTATTTATAACATGAACGAACTATACTATGGTAAAGTTTACAAAATGTTTATTTTGTAGAGAAATATTTTTAAATAGTATCTTTATAACTTTACTATAAAGGTGGTTTAGGATGAATGAAATACCACAAAATAAAGAAACGGGCTTTCCAAGAGCTATCTATCCATTACTCTTGCTTTATTTCATGAAAGACAACGAGATTGTGGGCAAAGTAAGGCTTCAAAGGCTGATTTATGCAATTCAGAAAAGGATAATAGAGCAATTAAAATGGGGAATTACAACTGAAACTTATAGGTTCTGGAATGATAATTATGGACCTTATACCGATGATATATATGACGATATTACAACATTAGAGCTATTAAAAATGATTAATATTACTCAGGAAGGAGATAAGAAGAAATATAAACTAAGTCCGCTTTGGATAAAAATAGCTGAAAAAATGCTTTCTGATAAGAGACTTACACGAAGCTTTCTACCTGAAATAAAGAAAATAGCAAGGGAATTAGGAAGTTTACCTCTGGATAAATTGATAAGAAAAATAAATGGAGAATATGAATTCAGTATCTAAAAATTAAATCCAGTAAATATAAAGAGAATTGAATTAATTGAGAATAATAATACTTCAATTTAAAAACTATTTTTTGCTTAATGTTTCCAAAGATGTGCAACTAAATCTACCAGTACACCTACCGTTATAATTAAGGCTATTATATCCATGATTAAACTGTACTTCACTGGTATCGCTATGCCGTTTACCTCAAAGGCTATCCTTACCATAATAATAGCAAAGAGTAGCATTAATCCATAGGTATCATGTGTCCTTCCGTGCTTGAATTCCTGTACCCATTCATTCCACGTCAGTGCTGTCGTGCTTTTTGGCATTTTCGACATCCTCCTGTCTAACTAACCTGTACATTCCATTCCTTATGAGTATTTTCTCTCCATCATCAAGTTCAAGAACTACGGCTGGATAAATATAGCACAAGTTCTGACCTTTTATTGGCTTTATACTGAAAACAATTATCTGGGCATTTTCTCTTTCTATGAATTCATCCTTTTTCTCGTCATAGATGACGTTATCCAGAATCGTATAATCGTCCTTCTCGTGTCCAAATATGTAATATGAATCTTCAGGTATTTCATCGCTATTTGCGTAGTATATGGTAATCTCTTCATCCTTGAAGTGATAGGTCTTAGCCTGCTTAAGATAGAAATTCTTAAGCCCTTCCCTTACTCTATATGATGAATCGGTCATACTTCTTGTATCAGTAATTTATCCTTTATAGCTCTTAAGTATCTGTCCCTTTCGTATTCCTTGCCTATATTTTTATATATACACTCAATTCCTCTTATCATCAGTTCTATATTGAGGTCGCTGAATCCTTTCTGGACAAGAGCAAAACAGTTTTCAACTTTGCATGCTCCAGTCTGTACATAGTCGTTAAACAGTGATATATAAGGTGCTTCAGGCGGTGCTAAGAACACTGCTGTCCTTATTGTGCTTGGATTGGGGCTAAATCCCTGAAGTGTGGTATGGGTCTGTATATCCCAGTCCAAAATCTGTTGTTCACTGTAACCTATGCACATATCAGTCACTGTTTCAAGGGAAACTGGGAAAACTGTTGGGTTCTCAGGTGGCATTTCTTGAGAGAATCCTCCTTCGAGCATGCTCCAAGTTTGCTCAGGTTCAAGAGTGAATACGAAGGCTACAATCATCTTCCCATTGAAATCTATAACTGCAAGAGGCGGAGAATCGGTTTCCAATGATTGATTTTTAAGTGGTTCTGGCAAGCTATTCAAAAACTTTGTATTAAATGAGGGGTTGGCAACATATACTGGATAATAGGCATTTCCAAAGTAATAGCCGTTTCTGTATAGGATTACACTCTGGTTCTGGTCTCCGTTATTCTTAAAAATCCACTGCACAATTCCGTTATTCTCATCATACCAGCTCCATGAAACACTCACTGCGTTGGTAGGGGCAACTTTCTTAAATTTCCCTAAAATTGAGCCTGCTATTTTAGGCATAAAGAAATATAAAAAATATGTATATATTTATTTCTGTGGTCCTGTTTCTATTTTCAGGACTTCCTTTGTAGAATTATGCACTGAAAATACATCTGCCATTCCTGAACCTCTTTTATTCTTCTCCATTGCCTTCTCATACTTCTCCAGCACCATTTTAAGGGTATTCTGCAATGCTTCAATGGAGAATAAACTCTTAGCCCTATTGACTGCTTTCTGCCTGAGTTCATCAGTTCTCGGTGGCAATGGTGAATTTACCATTACAAACCAGTTCGCTACTGTCCATCCGCCTTCGCCTATGACTTCTTCAGTTGCTCCCTTCTGAGTGGCGTAGGGAATTGTACCATAGCTCATTGCTTCCACGAGGTTCATGCCGAATACTTCTTTATAGGGATTCATCAAGGGGCTTACGAGCATGGCTGCATGTTCAAGCAGTTCTGCCCTTTCCTTATCGTCCACTTCTCCCCTGAAATCTATAAGCGGGTCATTCTTAGCTATTTCCTTTACGGTATTCAGAACGTTTAAGGTCATTGGGTCATTTTCTATAAGAGTGGTGGTACCAGCCATTATTCCTTTCTTATTATGTGTTTTACAGTAGTTTATGAAAGCCAGCGGTCCCTTATACACTGAAAACCTGCTAAGGTATAGCAAATAATCCTCATGTTTTCCTGAATCCCTGAAAGGTCCTTCAACTGCATTGTAAATGAATGGTATGGGTCTCCCAAACTGCTCCATGAGGTCTAATGCCTGAGAATTGCTCACTGCTACAATCTGCCCATGTGGTGGGTATGATGAATATGCGTTAGCCCCATGCGTTATTCCAAGAACATTGTCATAGTCCATCATTGAAGCCTTCAGCCAACTATTGTCTATTATCAGGTCAAAGTCTTTAAGTGCTTCCTTATATTGTTTGTATGCTTTAAGTTCATTATTTGAAGGGTCTATGTCTCCTGTCTCGTATATCTTCCATCCCTTGCTCATGCTACCTCTGGGTGCAAATACAGTAACATCATGACCTAAGTTATGTAGAGCTATTGCCTGATAATATGCCTGCCTCTCAAGCCCACCGTATCCTTTGGGCGGTACAGGCAAAATCTGAGTGCTTATCACTGCAACTTTCATGGCGGAACACCTACCTGCCTTCCATCAGGTCCTATCATAACGGTATAAGTATGCAATCCCACGATTCTAACATCAACATAGAGCTTATAGCCTTTTGCCTTTGCCTTATTCAGGAAATAGAAGTCCTCACCAAAGCCTCTTGGATTTGAAACATAGTCAAGCTCAAAGTCGTAATACGGGTAATCTATATTCTCATACACTTCCGTGTCCACGAGGATAAGTCCCCCGCCTGAGAGGTCTGGGTTTATAATGCAATCATCGTCTTTCATGGGGTCTATTGGCTTGTCGTTTATGCTCTTGGGCATTATTCCCTGCTGTCCGTTCTGGTTCACGTAGTCGTACTCTATCTTGAAAGGCTTGAGCTTCGGTCCTTTGTCATCGTACTCTATATTCCATACCGCTGGCTCTCCCTTCTTGCTCCAGTAAACACCTGAAACTATCTTTGCATTTTTCAGTTTCATAATCCTGTACATCTTTGCGAATGTCATAGGGTCTGGCAGTATGGTATCTGAATCTACCCAGAATATCTTTGTTGCCCCTGCCTTCAGTGCTTGGTCTGCTATCCAGTCCCTCGCTTTGTCTATCGGGGCTCGTTTCATGGTTATCATCTGTGATGGAAACCTCTCCCCCTGAAGCCCCACAAACTGTTGCTGTGATAGTGCCGTAAACCACTGGTGTTCAATGGGTCCACTCATCGGCACTCCAATTACAATCTTCTCATATTCCCATGCTCCAGTCATAATATCGGCTAAATATTAATATAAAGTATAAAAATATTTCAATTAATAAAAAAAATCTACTGGAATCCGAATACCAGTTGCCAGACTACCACTAAAGCGTTAGCTGGGTTATATGCGAATGGGGCGAAGTCGCCATCCGCTACTGAAGCTCTGGAAATAGGACCATAAACTACAAAATAAGTATCATTATCATTTATGTTAAGTGAAAGTTCTCCTATGGTAATAGCTGGAAGTGCTGAAACTGGAAAGGTTATTTCGTAAGTAGTTATAAATTGACTGCCATTTGAACTTGTAGATATGGCTAATGCTGGATTCTGTAATATAGATACACTACTATAACAGCCTGATGTGTTAAACGTAGTTGGCGCAGAGGTATTTGTTCCTACGCTAATTCCAAACATATAAACACTGTTCCAACTAAAAATATCAGGAGAATTATAAATACCCCCAACAGCTGATTCTGCAAGTGCTTTTAAACCATTACCGAAAAAGTGGTTTTTGAAATATTCTCTTTTTCCATCCTGTTCTATATATCCTCTTCCTTCAATTGTAAATTTCATTTTTCTCATCCTCCAAATTTCATCTGAATAGTCCACTGTATGTTTAAATAAGTACTCCCATTCACAGTTATTGAACTCATTGTTCCATCCGCTACCGCAAGGCGTGAAAATATCCCATTTACTGGATATGATGACTGTATATTTGTTGTCGCTGTACTATTAACCTTAGAATAAAAACCGAGTTCACCAATGGTTAAAGTTGTTGTAAAACTACTCGCTGGGTACTGCGTACTTATTAAAAGACCCCAATAAGTTGTGCTGTCTGTTACTAATGAAAATACCAAATTAGAGCCATTTATTAAAGGAATAGTTGAGACTGTTAGAGGACTTGCAAGACCCGTTGTTGAGATTGTGGTAGGTGTACTGAGGTCTGTGCCTAATGTTACATAATAAGAACCAGTAACAAAAGACCCTGCTGACCCACCTGTCACTGCTGTTACCCACCAATACTGTGCCAGCCCCTGCAACAGTATTGTATTCTTTGCCCTCTGTTTCTGGTATGGAGTTTCTATATCCACCCATCCTTCCATTTCAATAACAGTATTATCAACTTTTCTCGGCTTGAACTTCATATTAATATCACCAATCCTTTATTAAATTTATATTTACGCCGTCATGTTGATACATTCAATACCTCCTTAGAAATAATAGGCGTTTCCATATAGAATAGGCTCATGGTAGAGTAGTAAACCACTTGAAGCCCCTGCAATGAATCTGATACAGACTTTACCATGCTCATGGTAGTGAAGAAGGAAGTGTTTACAACTGTTGAACCTGCCATATTTTATCACCTTCATGAAGTCAAAGTAACGGTCTCCGTTACGAGAGTAGTACTGTCAAACACTGAGGCACTCGCTGTACCATAGGGTATGAATGAAAGGTTCACAGATTCTGAATAAGTAGCGTATGTCTGATTGAACACAGGGTACTGCATTTTATCTGTAAATATGGTCTGAAGTGTTGTAAAGGAAATCATGTACATATCCATGTATTCCGCCTTTGGTAAAACCTTCTGCTCTCCAACTATTGTACCTAAAGTCGTATATGGAATCATGTACATGCCCATACCTTCAGTCCAGATGTAGAGTGGAGGCGGTGGTGGAGGAGGTATCGAAGCGTTTACAATCCCCTTTGAGTTGAGACCGTACCCAGAACGGAAACTTATCTTATTGGCAAAACCTGCCTTTGTCATTTAGCCACTACCCTCGCATACACATTTAGCCACACAGATGACAGGTTAGCCGTATATCCCAAGAACACCATATCCCCCAAGAATGTTCCTGCTGGCAAAGTCAGGAATATGGCTCCGCTTGAAGTGAGCTGTGATGAGAAGTTGTAAGTGGTTATGGGTATCCCCGTATAGCTTTCCACTGCTATGACACTGAACGCCAATGAAGCTGTGGACACGAAGGTAGGTGCTGTTGATGTCACTACTGCAATATCGAGCTGTTTAGCCCCGCCTATGAATATAGGCGAAGTTGAGCCTGTACCACTGAGTGTTCTTCCCGCTATTATGGTAGAATCATAAAATGCACTTGGTACTGTTGAAACCAATCCTACATTCAGGACCTGCACTACTGAAGATATGGCTGTCACTGCCAATGGCGGAAGATTGGATATGTTGGAAATATAACCTCCGCCCACTGCTATAACTCCGCCCTGTACCTGACCCACTGTTATTACTGGCAAATAGGAGATATATCCAATATTCTGTATGGTCTGAAGGCTCCCCAGATTTATGACTTCTGTATATATTGGTGTGGAAGTACTGCTCTGCACAAATACGTTTGTGTTGAGCAATGCTGGATTTTCCTGCCTGACATCGAAGTTGTAATCAACGATGGAAACTATGGGCGTTCCAAAGTTCACCATAGCTTACACCTCGTTTGCTGGCGTAAACCATCCTACAAATATTCCCTGATAGGTTAGAACGCTGGCATTGTAATTAGTTGCCCAGTACTGGAAACTCTTATTGAACCTTATTGGTAGGGGAAGCTCAAGGAAAGGAGCATTTGCCTGCGGGGAAGCTGTGCCTGAATACTGAGTATCAGGCTGTCCATCAATTATGAACTGGTGGAAAGAAGATACGTTGTCGTCAGTTGCCATAAGTTTTATGAAGCCCACATATCCGCTTGGTACTGATATTTGCGTGACTAAGGTGGATGTTACTACCCCTGATATGACCCCTTGAACGTTTTCTGCACTCCTTTCATACAGGTTCGTAGAGTTCTTGGTAGGTGCAAGGTAAGATGGATACTGTATGTGGACTACTGTGGATGAATTTATGTTCACTGTTATAGATGTAGAAACAGATATGGTGGAGATTGTGAGACCTCCTGATTGATTTCCAAAGAGAGAATTCAGGCTTGCCAGTTGCTGGTACATTGCTACCAGTACTGAAAGCTCCTGTATCTGGTACGGGGTATTTGGGTCGAAGAACTCGAAGAACTGCTGGAATATGTTCCTGCTTACCTGCACCATTGAGCTACACCTTACACGTGAAGCGGTACGTACCTCTTAACTGAAGGAACTCCTGCCTTAATATCCAGTGTGAAGATATATCCTGTTATGGTGATATAGGCTGAAGTCAGTACGGCACCAGTGTTGTTCTGTATCTGGAAAGCTGGATAACGGTTTGCAAAGGTGTAGAACTCGGTGAACTGGTAGAGTGATGAAGCAAGGTTTGCGTCCACTAAGCCTGTCTGTCCTTTGGTCTTATATAAGCTCTGTCCACCTCTTCCCTGTTGTAATGAAATGGTTATGCCAGATGTATTAACAGTAAATCTCCACTGCCCTAACTGGTTGGCTTCAAGCTCAAGGTCATTGCCGAAATAGACTGCGGTACCGCCTGCGGGTATGCTTGATATAACTGGCGTGGTATTGCTGTTCTGTATGAACTGGAGGTAATACTCTGGGATGGTCGCTATGTCGGTTACCTCATAGTAGATTTGCTTGCCGTTCTGTGTGTTCAATGTATTGTTGGTGAATAGAAGGTCAAAGCCTATATCTGCAAAAGGTTCAAATTCCTGTTTATAGATTGCCATATATATCTCAGGAATATTATGTCGTTAATCAATATATATTAACGCTTTCAGTAGAACAAGAGGGGTACCCCGTGTCGGGTGATACCATGCATTTCAATCTCAAAATAATGGTACGGCACGGGGTACAAAGTAAAATTAATTGCCAATATTTATATTTTCAGTTCAGGGATTCTGCTTGAAATACTGCACTGCTTCATATATGGTTATGGTAGCGGATAATATGGTGACGATTGCCCCCACTATCACGAGACCTGCCTTAACTCCGCCTGTATCGGTCATTTACTTTCCCTTCGCAAAATAATACAGAAGCAATCCACCGCTACCTATTCCGAGACCTACTAACACTGGTATAAGATATGGGTTCTGTTGTGGGGCTGTTGTTGTAGGGGCTGAAAAACCCCCGCAATTACCACAACATCCAACTGTTATAGGTCCAAAGCCATTTCCTACATTGGAATTCTCGAAATTTGCCAGTATTGCATAGTTGCCGTTCTGGTTGAACATAAATGTAAAGTCTCCAGTACCATTCTGGATTGGCTCAAGTGTAGATAATACGTACTGATTAAGAGTTGTATCAACTATGTTTATCAGTATATTCCCATTGTAAGGAAGCGAGGACATTACTGCATTTATGGTATATGTAGCCTCTGTGGATATGCATACAGTTGAAGGTCCTGAAATTGACAGATAAGTTGATGTGTTTGAACTCATAGGTACACATGTTCCATTCAGGCATATTTCAGTTGAAGGATTACAGGTATAGGTACACGTACCATTTTGGCATATTGAGCAGGGTCCGCATTGACTATTGCTTGAACAACTTCCTCCACCTATACTCATTGATTCCCACCTTCGTTAGTTTTTCCTCTTATTCTATTATATGCCGAACTTGCATAACTCTTTACGCTTTCCCATCCTTTTGAAAGCACTCCCTTTTGCGAAGACTGCTGTGGTTGTGGTAGTTCTGGATTCTGCCAGTTCTTGTTCACATTCTCCTTTTCCTCTATCTTTCTTGAAGGTATTATCTTCGTGACTGCATATCCGCCCAGTAATATTGCACCTGCAACACCTGCTGAAATCAACAACTGGTCTATGGAATTCACCAGTGGTACCACGCACTGACAGGTCTGTGGGTTCAGTATGGTTCCGTATGGACATGCCTGTACACATCCACCACCACAGAATGTATAGCCATCGGCACATTGCAACTGCAATGATATTGAGTTATCCCCTGCCTGAAGGGTAAGCCCCTTAGTAAGCGTCTGGAAAGTCTGGTATGATACCGTTACGGTCACAGAATCATAAGCTGGTAGATTTGTAAATACCGCTATTCCGTTCTGGTCTGAATCCAGCTGATATGATTCTCCTGTATTGGTATCATCTACCGTTATTGGCACACCTGCAAGGACTTTGCCCCCTGCACTTACCCCGACAGTTAAATTTGCCGTCTGGGATATGGATGTGAATGATTCTTGAACGTAAGCTGTAATGGTTACTTCATCATTTGGAGGAAGGATATATCCCCCAAGACATATATCTATGGTTAAGACTACCTGACCCCCGTTATTCATTATTTCCTGCAAAATAGTTGATGGTATATCCCATATCTGAGATACATGACCTGCACCTAAAAGGCAGTTCCCGCCATCTGTGTAGAGCCTGTATGTATTTGACCCCACAGTAACATAAACATTCTGAATATCTCCCCACATATAATTGTAGAGAGTTAAATTCACATCAAAAAATAAAGAAGCCGAAACGGCTCCTGCCAGTAGCTGAGCCGTCCCAGATATTTCAGTAACTCCCCAGTAATTCTTGCCAGACCACTCTGCACCGTCCTGCGTACCGAAGAAGTACACGGTCTTGGATTCTGCCGTTCACATCACTTCCCGATGATATGGAGAAGTATAAAGGTCAGCAAAGAGGATATTCCAGAAGAACCAAGCGTTGCAACAATTGCCATAATTCTCAATGAATACCCCTTTTGCCTCTGTTCGCCTTGTAGCACTGCTTCTATCTTTGATATTCTGTTCTCATGGTCTCGAATTACCATATCGAGTTTGCTTTCAAGCCTATCAATTCTGCTAATCACATCATCGATTCTATCTGACATCCTGCATTACCTCCTGAAATCAGAATATTATTGAGAACTGGTATGTCTTCCCTGTTGATTTATCCTCCAGAGTTAGCAATGCCCAATAATTGCCGTTGTTATCAGTAGAAAGAATACTTTGACCTGAAGCTGTGATTATGTTAAGCGGATTTCCCCCAATGGTATAACACCCTGTGGTAATATCCCCGCCTTCATAATAGACTGCAAAGTCAGATGGGAATGGCAATATAGTTGAGTATGGGACTCCTACTTTGTACTGATATGGGTACTGCTTCCCGTTCATCCATACGTACATTCCCTGTACTGGACATGCTGAATTTCCGCCTGATGAAGCACCTGCTTGCGTTATAGTTATTGATGGTGGATTCACTGTTACCATTTATACACCTCCCAGTGTAAACACTAATGCTTCTGGTGTAGAAGAATTGTTTGGTGGAATTGTAACCTGCAAACCTGCCTGCCCTAAAGAATTGGTTGCTGGGAAAGTTCCCACTGTACCCACTGAAGATTCTATGAGTGTAATGCCCATGTAGTTAGCTATCGGGTTATTGGACTGGTCTAATGCTGTCAAGGTAAAATCAAGAACTCCACCGCTTGCTGGCAAAGTGGTAGGACTTACGGACCAGTTTATAGTTGTCAGTACCTGAGATGTGGATGTCGGGACTGATGAATAAGGCGGGGGAACTTGAGTGGTAGAGGAGGACATTGATTTCTGCAATACGAATTTATCTACCACTATTCCCCCGACTATTCCTGCCCCAAGCAAAGTTAAGCCTACCAACAATCCATTGTTTCCGTTATTGTTTGCCATGCTATCCCCCCTAATATCCAGTTAGGGTGAATACGTAGGTAATCTGGGATGTACTGGTATTTGCGGGTATTCCCAATCCGAGTTGTGATTGCCCCTGAGCATTTGTTGCGGGGAATGTACCTACCGCTATATTCCCTTCGTTCAGGGTAATCCCTGTTACTCCTGCTATTGGGTTATTGGACTGGTCCAGTGCCGTTATGGTAAAGGTTACTGTTCCGCCAGTTGATGGTAGAGAGGTCTGACTGACACTCCAGTTTATAGTTGTGAGTACCTGTTGCGTAGATGTAACCGTAGCCCCAGCCTCGACTACGGTTATTACGGGAGGATTAACCGTTACCAAGTTAATCCCCCTCTATATTCCAGAGCCAGAGGTGCTTCCTGATTTAATTAGTACAGCAGAAGCCTTCGGAATACTCAAAGAGCTAAAGCTTGATGGCGAAGAGGAGCCGTTCAGATAGGCTACCATGTTAGCCCAGCGTGCATTGGGGAATATTCCGTCCATTATACCGCCCACGAATGTAGCGGTACCATAGCCAAAGAGGAATCCGTTCACTGAATCACTGAACTTCCCCTTTCTATTTGCATAGAAGGCTACGCCCAATGCCACAGCACCAGTAGCCAAATCAATGACTACTGAAGGTGAGCCAAAGTTACCCATTGAGCCAGCGAGGAAAGGTGCGGGAGTGGAAGCATTGGTAGCAAGGGAAGAAGCGAAAGCCTCAGCAAGAGTATTGTCGTAGTTCCTTAAGAGACCTACCTGTACCACACCGAGAGCCGTTCCAGCTATGAAGCCGTATTGGACTTTGTCAGGTATCATTGGGTCTCACCTTACTGCCCAGCTATCCTTCTTAGCCTTGCGATAGACGCCTCAACAGCTTCATTAGAAGGTCTGTGTGCCTCATACCATGCCTGTCTTGTGGCATATCCAGATGTATTGCCCTGCAAAGATGGGGCTATCTTTCCTGCAACTGCGGGTATTGGTCTGCCTTTATACATCACAAATCCGCTTACTTGTCCCCTCAGTCTGTGTGCGTTCTCTGCAAGTTTCAGTCTCTGCTTCGCCTGTGCGACTGTCTCAGAAGGTGTGTATCTCTTTATAATCAGGTGCGGATTTTTCATCCACCTGACTGGTTGAGATAGCACGACCTGATTACCAGCTATCAATAGTTTAGTCATAGCTATCAATAGTTAAATAAAGTTCTGAAATATATATTAACGCAATATTTTTAATACATTACAGAATCCTAACATTTATTACCAATTCGTTATACAAATTGTAATATAAATTCGATTACAATTTATTATTCAAATTGTGATAAATACATGCCCAAAACAATATATACGCTATAATTATTTAATCTCATGGAAAGTGATGAGTGTTTAGCTGGAAATCATAAAGAGTGCGATGGAGTTGTGTACAGAAAATTGGTAAATCCCAGTGGAGCCGTCATCGCTATGGAATCGGTAGCCCCATGCTACTGTCCATGCCACAGACCAAGAGGTACGGTATAAAAAAATAAAATTTAATAAATTTATCCTTTGCTCCCTGCATTAGTTGTAGCTGAATACAGGGATATTAGAGCCTGAATCTGCTGAGGATTCATGGTGGCTATAAGCGGGATTAACGTATCAGGTATTCTTCCCATTGCAATCAGGTTGTTAAGGGCATTAAGCGTACTGGCACTGAGATTCTGATAGACAATTCCCTGTGGAGTAATTCCGCCTACGGTTGTCAATTGCTGAGGTCCACCGCCAAAGGATAATCCACTGGCGGATACTGAGCCGTTAATGTAAGCTCGACCCAATGCACCTACTGTCCAAGACCATGCTATGAAGACAAAGCCCATTATGGTAATTGCTGTCATCAGAACATACTGTGTTATGGCTGATATGAAGGCACTACTCAATGCATAGGCTACGATAAGGTAATAGGATGTTATCAGACCCACAGTTATGGCAATCAGGGCTATTATGTGGGTCAGGTGTAGCCTTGACAGAAACTGTGTCAGTGGGTTTGTTGAATCCCCTGCTGGTGTCGTAGAACCTATAACAGAAGAAGACATGAGTTTATATTGAACACCAGTATTTGAATTTATGCTAAAAATAAATAAAAAGTGAAAATATTTATAATTTCAGGTCCTTCAGGTGAAGGATTACGAGGTCATTTTTGGAGTTTTTCTGATGGACTACCAGTATGGGAATTTTCTTCTCCTTCCTTGCCTCCTGCTCAACTTTCTCGAATAAGCTCCCGACTGCCAGTCTCTTCAGGTTTTTCCTTTCCTTGATTTCTATGTAGTACGTATCGGAAAGGCAATCGGCTGTGGTATGCCTTGAATTTGAGCCTGAAAGAGGGGTACGTTCACATCCGAAATATCGGCATATCCTGCGTTCTGTCTGCTTCCACAGTTTATCTGCCATTACCATCCCACATGAATAAGGGTTAAAATTACGCCTGTGCCTATGACAATCAATACGGTTAGCCCCATAATCAGTGAAGCCGTTGCCCAAGTCATTGCCCACTACACCTTGATAATCTTGATTCCGTCAGAATCGAAGTCTATCTCCACATCGTCCCCTGCCTGCAATCTCTGCTTCTCCACGAGCTTATGGAAGTTTGCTGGAGTAAGGCATAGCTCAATGTACTGCTTCTTTCTCCCCATAACATTGCTGGCTATCTGGGGGATTATCTGCTGGAAAATCCCCGCAATAGCTTCCGCAAATTCTTCCCCTGTCTCAATGATTTGTACATTAGGAGGTCTTCTTGAATTTGGCTCATTTACTGGTGTGTTGTCCACGAGAAGAACAGTGTATAATCCATCTGTATCTGAATACGTTATTTTCACTATCTGGAACATTTCACTCACCTTCTTTAAGCCTTTTTATAAGTTCACTTGCTTCTGCTCTCGTCATGCTATTGAGCTTATCCTCATCTATCTCTCCCCCTATTTCACTTAGAAGTTGCTTTATGTAATTTTTCTGTGATGGCGTAATCATATTCTGGAGTGTCTGCTGGGTCTGCTGTTGCGGTTTAGGTTGCTGTTGTTGCTGTGGCTGTGGGTTCTGTGGCTGTGGATTAGCCTGCTGTGGCTGGTTCTGCTGTGGTGTTGGCTCTGGCGGACTTTCTTGTATCTCCCTGACAAATATTTCTTCTGGGGATACTTCCTCTGCACTGACCTGACCTCCGCCTACGAGTTTGGAAACTACTCTGTTGTAAGCTCTGGCGTATGCCAGTGTCTCTATGTTGTGATAGGTAGGGGGGATTGAATTTTTCCCCTTTGCCCTGTTTAGTAATTCTGTATATTCCGCTACTCCTATGTCCCTTTCCACTCTGTTAAGGAGCTTGAACCTTCCCTCTGCCGTAATCTGTATGGCATAGTTGTTGTTTGGCATGTCTATCCTGAGAATTTCCACAGGCTGAACATCTATCCCAAAGAATGTTGCAAACTTTACCCATCCAGTCTTCCTGATGTACGGATTGTTGTGTATGATTGCTATGTCTTTATCGCTGAGAATTTTTTTCTTGGCTGTTTCAAAGGCTTCCATTATTGCTAAGGTCTGCTCTATTGCCTTCTTTATTCCTTCTGGGCTGAACAATATGGGGGATACCTCTTCCTTCTTCACAATCTCACTGGTCATTTTCCAACTCCTCCTTCAAGAATCTTTCAATAGCCATTTTCATGGTAATGCTCTTAATGCCGTATAGGTCAGTTGTTCCGTACCTCTTCAAAAGATATTCGTTGAATCTGTTTGCAAGGGCTTGAGGAATATAGAAGCCAAAGAAGACCTTTGGCTCTTTATGGACTTTCTCTTCACTCATAGCTGTTCCTCCTTTTTGATGTCGGAAATTTGAAGATACCTAATATTTTTCCTTAGTGTTTCCTGTTTTCTCCGCAGGTCACCATCCTTGCTTTCCCATTCCTCTTTGAGTTTTTGCCTTTCTATTTTGAGCTTTGCGATTTCTTTGATGGCTTCTAAGTTCTCTGGTGTGTTAAGCACAATTTCTGATGGAGAAGAATACCCTTGATTATTGGGGTAAATTTTGACTGTTTTGATGTCTTGGGGGTTTCCACCATCCACAACGTACTTGAGTTCATAGTAATGCCCCTGAAAGTAAGTATCAATGTGCTTCAAGTCTATGGGGATGATTCTTATGACTTGAAGGTCATTAATATTTGCGTCCTTTAAATAATAGCTATCTTTGAGTATTTGCTCTGCCTCTATGGTTTCTATTTTTCCATACTTAGTTTCACTCACCTGTGCTATTTCCTCATCTATCTTCTTTGTCATTTCTGCCCAAGATTCTGCTACTTTGCCGTAAGTAGAAACAAATTTCTTCGTTTCTTTGTCAAAACTTATCTCTCTCCCTTTGTACGTACCGATTGGCATAAGTTCATTCCTTCTTCCCATCAAAATCCCCTCTCTATTTTAATATGGAAGCCGAAGGTTCTCTTCGGCTCCTTATGTTCAACTACCTCACTGCTCATTTTTACTCTCCCTCTTAGCCCTTTCTGCTTTCTCTTTGTCCTCGATTTCCTTCCAGTATCTTTCACTGGTGAGTTGCCATCCGAGCTTCTGAAGCTCTGAGGCTCTCTCAGGCTTCTTCTCCATGAGGTCATTGGCATAGGAAGTTACTGCCTGTATGAATCCGTACCTCGTGTTTTCCTCGACCTTTTTCCAGATTGCCTCGTTCTCGTTCCCAGTCAATCCCAGTGCGTGCTGGGTAAGGTCTATCCATGTTGGGCTTATGGGCTTCTTCTCGGTTTCCCTGAGCCTCTCCATCATTATTTCCACATTGTCTGGGTCAAAGGTGGCGTTTATTACGTCCTGAATCTGACTGAGTGTCGTTGCGTTCAACAACTGTATTGTGGCATTGGACCAAATGCTTCCAGTGTTCGTTATCCTTTTTCCCCTGTGTATTATCTTTATCCTGCTTCCAAATTCTATGTTTCCGTTCCCATCAATCATGAACGGCTCTGAAACTATCAGTCCATTGGAGCAAACCTGCCTTATCAAACTGGGGCTAAGAATCAAGGAAGATGTGCCTACCTCAGAATTCTTGACATTCAATCCTATGAAATAACCGTCCTTCTGGCTCTCTGGATGTATGTAATATTTCCTTGATGTGTCATAGAGTGTCATGGAAAACTCCGTCTCAGTCACATAAGCATGGTGGAACACGAGATTATCTGTGGGTACACGGGAAGCTACTGCCGATATTATGGTGTTTGCCACGTCATAGTTGTCTATGGGCTTGAACTGGTTGCTTAAGAAGGCTATTATTTTTCTCCTCTCGGTCAGGTGCCTGTCCTCTATCACGGGAAGGGTCCTCACGAGCTTTGTTCCCATCTCTATCCTGTTAATCCAGTAGTTGAAGTTCTGGGCTAACAGAGTGTAGTTATCCTCGCTTTCAGCCTGTGCCTTCATTCTGCTTACGTAGTCAGAAGGTATCCCGTACTCCTGTCCTATCTGCTTCAGGGCAAAGTCTGTCGTTTCAAAGTACCCAACTCCTTCAATGCTTATCATTCCGTCCAGTTCCATACGCATGGATTCCTTTGGTTCCAGAAGCAAGTCCGCTTTGCCTGCCAGCCTGTACTCTCTGTACTGCTTCAACCTCTCCATGAGCATGGAGAAGTTATTTCCATATTTCGATACCAGAATTTCTTCCATATCGGTATCACCAGTTAATAAATAAAAAAGATACATATAAAGTTTTTGAGTTTTAAAACCTTTTAAAAGAAAATGAATAAAAATAAGAGAATAAAAATACCAAAATACTCACACAAATTCTTTGACTATGTTGTTGTCATACTTCAGTTCCTTAAGCCTGTCCTCATTGATAATTACCACTCTCTCCCTGTTGCTATCGAGTTGCGTATCGGCTAACCGTGTGTCCGTGAATAAAGCGTGCAGGTATTTTTTGACAGTCCTGTTATCCCCCCCTACACGTAGCATGATGAGCTTCTCCACTTCTTCCACTGTAAGCGGATGTTTCCTGTCCTGTTGTATGGCAAGGATATATTCGGCAAGACTTATGGTTCTCCTGAGATATATAGAGAGCCTCATTTGACGCATACAGCTCATTTATAAAAAACTGATATAAAAATTTTATCAAATATGTGTGTGTACATACCTTCCAAAAAATTCCTTCCCCTTCCCCCGTTTTCCCCCCTACTACCCCCCTTTAAAATAAAATACAGCATGGAGTACCCCCTACCCCATCTTTTTCCTGCACACACATATAGAATTCCCTGTCCTGACTTGAGGAAAGGGCTATATGACTTTCACTGTAAGAAGTTTAACAGGTTCCCTCAATCCTTCCGATAGTTCGATGGTACAACTTTCTAAGCCTATCCCTGTCGGATTTGGATGAGGCAGGTACCTCCCTATCTTCCAGAAAGAAGTAATGGCGTAAATACCCTTCACAGAGTCTATGGCGGTTCTTTCTCCATTATTCCAGCCTGTACCATAACTGGCGTGGCTTCCCCCTCGTCCATTCCAGATATTTACGCACCCGTTTATCCCGCTTACAGATGAAAGATTTTCCATTTATGTACACTTGAGCAAATAGGATTAGCGATTACCCCCTATATAAGCATTTTTTACCAAATGTTTCAGGTTCTAAACATTATCTTGAAAACCCTTGATGGCTCTACACGGCGAACACAGGTTTTCAGTATTGTGATATTTTTATAATTTTGTTTAGACGGCTCTTGGTGGCTCTACACTGGGATGACAGGCTCTTGGGTTCGCTGAAAGGGGCTTCAGGTCCCTTGACCTACCTTGATGGCTTTACAAAGGTAGAGGGGGGCTTGAGGCTCCCTTGATGTGCTTAGACCGTTCCATACGGGGATGGAGGAGAAGTAAATCGGTAGTGATTGAGTTCCGATTTTCTTGTGAAGTGTCGATTCCAGTTTAGAAGGTACCGTTTTGTTTCATGGATAAGGTAGAAACTCAATTCAAATTCATTCATTTTAAAATGGAATTTGTATAATTAAATTTGTATAAAATTATACAATTATGATTATTAAAATAACTGGCTGGATTATTATTCAATGGATATTATACAAAATGCATTATGGAGTATATCGGACCGATGGCCGTCATTGAAATTTTATCAAGGCAATTATTGATAAGAAATCCTTATATAACTCTATGTAATATTAGATTGGTGATACCAAA
>CAZIOW010000016.1:0-37579 GCA_964541025.1 uncultured Thermoplasmatales archaeon | reverse complement strand
CACTGGGATTTGAACCCAGATCTGCGGGTCTCTCTTAGGGTCATCGCTCCAGTTACTCATCATGGTCAGATGACCCACATTTAATCAACCCCTAACTGGAGCCCGCTAGGATACCTGACTACCCCATGCTCCCCTTAACTTCTGGAGGCTTTCCTAATTCTCTTTAATCTTCTTATCTTTTTCTTTCTCCATTTCCATCTCATGTTATGACGTTTTTTCCAATCCCTGGAACTTCTCTTCATCGGAGCACCTTTTTCTAACCCTTATTACACGAAGAATTTAAGGGTTTGTATTTTCTAAGAAAGTGGATAAAAATAAAAAAAGAAATTTTCAGTCCTTCACTTCAAGTACTACTACATCCTTCACGGATTTCATAGTTTTGAAGGGTATGGCAAGTCTTCCCTGAGCATCCTTTTCGTACTTGTCGCTCTCAATGCCCTCAGCAGGATTTACGAGTACGTGATTGACCTGTCCGGTCTCAGTATCAACGACGAAGTTAGATATTGTCCCCAGTATCAATCCCTCACTTGTCATTACCGTTTTTCCTTTCAATTCTGTTACAAATTTTCTCATTTTTTCTCACCTGTAATATATCAGATCTTCCTTTCTGGTAGGTTTTGTCTCCCTACCCATATTTTTAGATACGTCTTCGTAATATTTTATTGTTTCCTCATCGAGTGATGGTTTTATCCTCTGTAAAGCCTTTTCAAAGTGTGCCATTGTTACCTTATTTGCTGAGATGTTTTCCCTGATAGCCTCAAGTCCTGCCTCCCTTACCAGATTCTCCAGATCGGCACCTGAATAATTTGCAGTTCTCTCTGCAATACTTTCCAGATTCACATCCTTGTCAAGCGGCATTTTTTTGGTGTGCACTTTAAGTATCTTCAGCCTTGCATCCTTGTTTGGAGGTCCTATATATATTATCTTATCAAATCTTCCCGGCCTGAGAAGACCTGGATCTATTATATCAAGTCTGTTGGTTGCTGCAAGTATGACAACTCCCTTCATCGCTTCCATGCCGTCGAGACTAGTGAGCAACTGATTGACTATCCTGTCAGTCACACCTGAAGATGCATACAGTCCACGTCTTGGTGCTATGGAATCAAGCTCATCAAGGAATACTATTGTAGGGGCGCTCTGCTTTGCCTTCTTGAATATTTCCCTAACAGCCTTCTCTGATTCTCCAACCCATTTACTCATTACCTCAGGACCCTTGATTGATATGAAGTTGGACTGACTTTCTGTTGCCACCGCCTTTGCAAGCAAAGTTTTACCCGTTCCGGGAGGTCCGAAAAACAGTATCCCCCTTGGTGGCCTGAGCCCCATCCTTTCAAATACTTCAGGATTCTTTACAGGAAGTTCCACTGCCTCCTTTAGCTCTTTCTTGGCTTCTTCCAAATCTCCAATATCATCCCATGAAACATTTGGAACTTCTATTGTTACTTCTCTCAGAGATGAAGGTTCTATTTCCTTGAGTGCGTTCATGAAATCTTCCTTGTTAACTTGCATTTTTTCCAGAACCTCTGTAGGTATTGGATTATCAAGGTCTATCTCCGGAAGATATCTTCTCAGTGCCTTCATAGCTGCCTCTCTTGCGAGTGCAGCCAGATCAGCACCTACAAATCCGTGAGTCACTGATGCTAGCTCTTCGAGGAGCTTTTCCCTGTCTTCTGGTTTCCCTTCAAGTGGCATTCCCCTCGTATGTATCTGCATGATTTCCTTTCTGCCCTTCTTGTCAGGAACTCCTATCTCTATCTCCCTGTCAAATCTTCCGGGCCTTCTAAGAGCTGGATCCACAGCATCGAGCCTGTTCGTTGCTGCTATTACAATCACTTGCCCCCTGCTCTTAAGACCATCCATTAGTGTCAGTAGCTGGGCGACTACTCTTCTCTCTAGTTCTCCTTGGGTGTCCTCCCTTTTTGGAGCAATTGAATCGATTTCATCTATGAATATTATAGATGGAGATTCTTTGGAGGCTTTGTCGAATGTTTCCCTCAGAGCCTTTTCGCTTTCACCATAGAATTTATTGATAATTTCAGGACCATTGATAGAGAAGAACCTTGCTCCCGATTCGTTTGCCACTGCTTTGGCTATGAGGGTCTTGCCAGTTCCTGGTGGGCCATACAGTATAACACCTTTTGGTGGGTCTATGCCTAATCTCTCAAATAGTTCTGGATGTTTAAGAGGAAGCTCTATCATCTCCCTGACCTTTCTTAGCTCTTCTCCAAGCCCACCTATATCCTCATAGGTGATCCTTTCTCCTTCTTCTTCTGTGGAGACCGCCTCTTCTCTCATCTCTATCATTGTTTCCTCTGTCACAACAAATATGCCTCTTCCAGGACCGACCTTGGCCACCTTGAATGAGACACCTCCCTTCCCCGTCAGTGCCAATCCCTGGACCGATATGATATCTCCTTCCACTATAGGTCTTCTGAGAAGCGATCTCCTCACATAGTCTTCTATGCCAGGCGCAAACCTGATTCTTTGATTTTCTGCGATGACCGGAGCGAGCACAAGTACTTCAGCCTGTTTAACGTCCGCCTTTGATATCTTTACCTTATCACCTACCTTTACTCCTGAATTTTGCCTAACAAGTGGATCTATTCTGATGATCCCTCTGTTCTCTTCCTCCTCGCTCAGTCTGAATACTCGTGCAGCAGTGGTTTTCTTTCCTTCTATCTTTATAATATCCCCTATGGAGACATTAAGGGCTTCTCTAGTCGCTAGATCTATTCTGGCCCTTATAAGACCTACGTCTTCCTGGAGAGCCTCCCATACTACTAAAGTTACGTAATCAACCATAATTTCACTACTTCAAAATTTACAACTACTATTTAAATATTTCTAATATACTGTAAATATTGCTTAATTATTGTCGGACAAATATCATACATTGTTAAAATAATGAGAGAAGTTATACTTCAATGCTGATAGAGATATTAACAATAAAGTTGAAAAATATAATGTTTTTCATATTCGTAAAGTATATATATAGCGTCATACATATAGATGACACAGGTGTAAATTATGCCGATGAAATCCTTGATCAAAAATGCATTGGGTGATGATGCAGTCGATGAAAATAAGGAAAATAATGTTCCACAGCAATCTCAGCCAGGCCCTATTGGAATCCAGACTCCCAGGCAGCCAATAGCGTCTCCTGATGATGAGGAACTCGCCAAAATAGTTGAACAGTTGAAAGTCAATATCAAAATAATAGGATGTGGAGGCGGAGGAAGCAATACAGTAAACAGATGCATGGAGGAAGGTGTGTATGGCGCTGAAATGATTGCGGCCAATACCGACGCCAAACATCTTCTTACAATAAAAGCGCACAGGAAAGTTCTCCTTGGAAAAAGATCAACAAGGGGACTCGGAGCAGGAGCTCTGCCACAGGTTGGTGAGGAGGCTGCTAGAGAGGCTGAGGAAGAGCTCATAAATGCAATGGGAAGAATAGATATAGCATTCGTCACAGCTGGTATGGGTGGCGGGACAGGAACAGGTTCAGCACCGGTTGTTGCGGAGATTGCGAAGAGACAGAAGTCGCTTGTAATATCCGTAGTGACGCTTCCATTCTCTGCTGAAGGAAGGGTCAGGATGGAAAATGCTCTATATGGACTTGAAAAGATGAGAAGGAATTCCGATACAACAATAGTAATTCCAAATGACAAACTTCTGCAGTTAGTTCCGAGGCTGCCACTTGATCAGGCATTCAAGGTTGCAGATGAGATATTGATGGAAGCACTGAAAGGCCTTACAGAAATAATAACAAAACCTGGTCTTGTGAATCTCGATTATGCAGATATCAAAACAATAATGTCTGGGGGAGGGGTTGCTATGATAGGAATAGGAGAATCAGATGCATCAGGACAGAACAAGGTAGAGCAGGCAGTTCAGGAGGCAATATCTTCTCCACTGATAGAAGCTGATATTTCTGATGCTAAGGGAGCCCTTGTAAGAGTTATAGGAGACGACCAAATGACAGTGGCTGAAGCCGAGGCAGCAGTAAGACTTGTACAGCAGAGGATAAGCCAGAATGCCAGGATAATCTGGGGAGCATCAATAGACCCATCACTTAAGGGAACTATAAAGGTACTTGTAGTTCTGACTGGAGTGAAATCTCCGTACATGCTTGACTCAAAGGCAGGTGTTGGACAGATTACAAAGGCAACTGGATTGAAAGGACTTGACTGGAACGTGGATTCAGTCTGATGGTTAACCTTGAAATCAGTGATAATGGCCGGGGGGCTTGGCACTAGGCTGCGCCCTCTGACTGATAATATTCCAAAGTCTCTCATACCGGTAGCAGGTAGGCCAGTAATTTTATATTTAATTGATTCATTTTCAACCGTTTCAGGAGATTATATTCTCACAGTAAGCTATAAATATGAAAAAATCGTTGAACTTTTCTCTGGTAAATTGTCAAAAAAGGGGAATTTCCTATTCTCGGTAGAAAAGGATCCTCTAGGAACCGCAGGCGGATTGAAGAAAACTGAAAAATTCCTGGAAGAAACCTTCTTCGTTGGGAATGCTGATACCGTATTCAGGGAGGACATGAAGGAACTCCTGAGGTTTCATGTTAAAAACAGGAATATTATAACCATAGGGTTGACGAAGGTTGATAATCCTTCAGAGTTTGGAGTGGTGAAGGTAAAGGATGGTCAAATAATACAGTTCCAGGAAAAGCCAAAGGAGAACCCAATTTCAAATCTTGCCAATGCAGGTATATACATCATGGAACCTGAAATATTTGACTTTATACAGAAAGGAAAGGTCAGTGATATAGCAAAGGACCTGATTCCTTCGATTCAGGATGCCAATAAGAGGATAGGGGGTTATGAGATAAGGGGGACATGGATTGACATAGGTAGACCACGCGATCTTATAAGAGCTAACATAGAGATGTCAAAAAAATATACTGGAAAATTATCTTCCTTCAGCGGAAATATATACCTTGGCAAAAAGGTAAAGATTGGAAAAAATGTACTTATAAAGAATTCTTCCATCTATGACAATGTATCGATATCTGATGATGTGGTAATAGAAAATTCAGTAATCTACGATGATAGTCAAATTGGCGTGGGCAGTAAGATAAAGAATTCTATACTCTCGTTCAACTCCATACTCGGAGAAGGGGTTTATGTTGATGATTCAGTAATTGGAGGTGGATTACTTCTTAGAAAGGGAGGAAAAATAGAGGGGTCAATTCTATCATCTGGAGAAGAAAACAAATAATATCATTATAAGTATCATTACTATTATAAGAATGTATAATGTTTTCTTACTCATGCCCTTCCCAAATATTATTGGAACGGGACCTATAAAAAGGAATCCTCCATAATTAACTTCCTTCTGCCTCTTCCCATTGAATCTGCTATAAACTTCTTCAGAGTTTACATTTTCATTCTGTTCCCCTTTCCATGCTGTTGAGAATATAAGAATGAATGGTATGATAAAAACAATGAATGGAATTATGGAAACTGGAGAACTGGAGACAAAAATCGGAATAAATATGAAAAAGGAAAGTTTCACAATGCCCAAGTAAATAAGTATTACCTCTGTTATTGCAAAAAGTAAGAAGGAAAACAGAATGTACCTGAAGGGATTCACAACTTCTCACCACATATTGGACAAAAATCGTATTTTTTGGCCAGCTTCGTACCACAGTGTTTGCAGACTATCTCAGTCTCCTCTTCGCCAGACATTTCATTTTTTGTCGTGAAATTCCTAAGCTCTGAAAGGACTGATTCTGCGCATTTTTCAGATTCAGTATATTCTCCCTTATCCAGTAATTTCTCACATCCTTTAAGATCTTCCATAAATTTATCCCTTACATCAGCACTGGCAATTTTCTTAATTATTTCTTTTGCAATGGAAATTTTATTAAATGCTATGTCTTCATCCTTTGATTCCTCTTTTGGTTTAGAAAATCTGTATGAGATCAGATATATGAAGGCAAGAACCAAAATAACTAAAATAAAAAGAAAAATTGTGTTCATCAAAGGAATCCTGCTTTCTGCAGGATGAGGATATCTTCAGTGGAGAGCGATTCACCGTTCTTGAATCTTTCATAAATCTCTTCTGCCTTAACTTTTGCTTCGTTCTCCTTAACCTTTTTCTTCTCCTTTGATTGCTTTTGCTTCATTCCAACTATTATCTTCTCATATTCCCTGATTGTGTTGAACAGCTCATCTAGTTTCTGGTTCTGCTTGAACAGTTCAGCCTGAACCTGAAGATACTTTTCATGTATCTCATCAGCTTTCCCACCCGTCTCTATCATTTCCTCAAAGACCTTGTTCTGAGCATCCCTCATTGCAACTACTTCCTTTATTATATTCTGGTACTCTTCTTGCAACCGGCGGACCTCTTCCCTCTTGACCTTTATATCCTCGTCAAGTTTTTTGTAATCAGCATCATCAAGGGCTACCTTCTCAATTTCTTTTTCATTTTCCTTGATTATTCTATCAATTTCCCTGATCTTCTTGACTATTTCTTCCTCTTCCTTCTTATTATAGACCCCTGTCATCTGCTTTTTGATAAGATCGTCCCTTTCTTTCTTGAGCCTCTTTATGTCTATCTTCTTTCCACGATCTCTTATAATAGAATTTTTTAATGATTTTCTATTTTCTAGTTCCTTCTTCAATTCATAGGTGAGCTTGTCCTTTTTACTCTTTAATTCTGATGCCCTGGCCGATAACTCATCCTTTTGAGCTTTCATTTCCTTAAGGGTTTTCTTGAGCTCTTTTACTTTATTATTGAGCTTGTTTCTTTCTTCAGCATACCTATCCATTTCATCCCTTAATTCGTCCCTTCTGTTTTTGGCCTCATCGAGATCCTTTTTGACTACCAATCTTTTATTTTCTAGTTCTGCAAGTGAATCAGTCATTATAAACCACGGGTCAAGACTGATACAATTCAAAAATTTAATACTTTTGAGAAAAAATGTTATTTTAATATAATTAATAATAATTTATAATTATTAAAAAATTGATAAAATTTCTAAATAGATTATTTGAATATAGATTATTTGAATAGTGATATGAATTCATAAGCATTTTCCTTTCCGTAACAGTACTTCACTTCCATGAAATTTGATTTAAGTTCCTTTACCTCTTCTCTTACATCCTTTCCTTTCAGCGCCTCATTCATTAGATTGGCTATTTGAACCATCTCACCTCTTCCCATTCCAATACGTGTAACTTCCTGCGTTCCTATTCTGATTCCTGAAGGATCCTGTGATTTCTTGTTAGAATCTCCTGGGATCATGTTCTTGTTCAATACTATGTTGTTCCTTTCGAGTGCCTCTGCGACGAATTTCCCTCCGCCCTTAGATTTTACATTCACAAGAACTGTGTGGCTCTCTGTAAATCCGTTCTTCTCAGCTATAACATCGAAACCGAGTGAGTGCAGTTCCTGTGCAAGGGTTTTTGCATTAGTTATTATCTGATCGGCATATGATTCTCCAAATTCCATCATCTCAGCTGATGTAATGCCGAGACCAGCCATTGCTCCAAGATGGTGATTGCTTATCACTCCTGGGAACACTCCCCTCCTTACGCTCTTCCAAGTTTCATCATCTGTGTTCCCTAAAATAACTCCGTGCTGGGGACCTGGGAATGTTTTATGGGTACTTCCAGTAATTAGATCAGCTCCTTCACGCAGCGGATCCTGGAATCTTTTACCAGCTATCAGCCCTAAAACGTGGGCACCGTCATACCAAACCTTGCAACCAACATCATCCATTGTTTCCTTGAGTTCTTTGATGGGTGCAGGGAATAGGAAAACGGAGAAGCCGAAGAGGCATATCTTAGGTTTTTCTTGAATAATGAGCTTTCTTGTCTCATCAACATCAATTTTCATGTATTCTGTATCGAAAGCCATGTGGGTTATTTTCAATCCTCTCATACCAACTGCCCCAAATTCTGCCGATGATATGTGTGCCCCGTCGTCCAAACTAGGAGACATTATTTTGTCACCAGGTGAAGACATTGAAAATACTACTGCCTGGTTTGCATTGGTGCCTGAGATTGGCCTAACATCTGCCTGCTTGGCCCTGAACAAACTCTTTACGAGGTCCTCCGTTTTTATTTCTATTTCATCAACTATCTTATTTCCCTGATAATACCTATGTCCGGGCAGACCTTCTGCATACCTGTTATTCAGGTCTGAAATCATCATCTCTTTCGTCATAGGACTTATAAGGTTTTCACTAGCTATGAGGGGTATTGAATTTTTAAATAATTCTGTGTGTTCAATCGCCTTTTCCCTTATCCATTTTGCATCTGAAATTGCCATATCCATAAAGCCATTTGAAATTAATAAAAGTTTATATGATTTATTGAATAGAAGAAAATTTCCTATGATATAGGAATGCTTCTGTTATCTGATAATTTCATCTCCCTTTTATAATACGGGTATATGAGGAAATAAAGTACTGCAACAACGAATAGACCAAGTGCCATTATTTCCCAGAATATATTGGGAACTTTCTGAAAAATAGAGAGATAATAAAGTCCAAAAACGGATCCAAGGAAGTTTCCAATGCTGGTTATCATGTTGTAAGTACCTATATACGTGCCTCTTGAATCATAAGATGCCACGGAGGTGATTATTGTTTCTGTCGTGGGGCTGACAAAATCCTCACCCACTGTCATTATACCCATAATGAACATGTAGCCATAGAAGCCAGAAAAAATGATTATCATGAAGAATGATAATGAATATATAAGGGAGCCAATGCTTCTCCAGTAAAGAAAATTCATCCTCCTTTGCATGAATGAGAATATCGGATACTGGAGAGCAACAACCAATACACCGTTAATTGAATATATGAATCCAAGCTGGATGAGAGATATGTGCTCAAAACCATAAATGAAAAGTGTAAACGTTGTTCCCCTCTGCCTCAGCAGAAATGAGAAGATCAGTCCAACGATAGAAAAAAATAATAAAAAGTAGCTTGATTTTAAGGTTCCTGCAATGGTCCTAACACTTTTCTCCTTCGGAGGACTGTAAGTTTCGTTTATGGCCAAGTAAAGAATGATAAGTTCCACGACACTCGCGGCACTAGTTACAAGATATATGTAGGAAAAATTGATTGAACCCACAAAAGCACCTATCAATGGACCGACCGCTGCACCAGTATTCACAAATAGTCTTACTATTGTAAACCCCTTCAACCTCTGGTTCAGATCAGTAACATCAGCCACAGATGCCTGTATTGCCGGAAACTGCAGCGCATTAAGTACTACCGTTGAATACCATAGCAGTATCAGGAGATAAGCACTCGAATCCCTGAAAACTACCAAGAACATTATGAAATATGCTATGGCAACAGGGATTGGAATGTATATCAGGAATTTCCTCCTCCCTATTTTATCAGTTAACTTCCCTGAATAATATTGGAAGATAGCCATAATAAGAGTTGCAAACCCTGAAAAAAGACCTATCTCTACTAGGCTCATTTTATAGAGCTCAAAGAGTATTACCGGCAGGAAGATAAAGGAGGATGTTCTTCCCATCGCCCTTATGAACCTTGATAGCCCAAGAAAGTAAACCCTTCTGTCAATCTTTCTCTCTTCCATATTCCTACTTGCCTATTCTTGAAAAAGCTAGGTCTACTGCCTCCTGCGGTGTCTTGACCTTGAAGAATTTCCCTTCCCCTTCTTTTTTCGGAACTATTGTTATTTCGCCAATTGCAATAACATCCTTTCCTTCTGCTATTGCAAACGATGCTTCTGATAATGTTCCAGTTGATCCATCTATGGCTATGACAACCTCTCCGGCCCTAACGACAAGAAAGTTTCTTGCATAACCCATTCCTGTCGGAACCTTTACGGTTAAATATTCATTGCCTTCCTCCGGGCTGTATCCTGGAAGTATGCCAACCACTGTTCCGTTCTCCATTCTTACACCTTTAGATACGCATTTCATTACTCCATCCAATCCTCCGCAGAACACTGTGGCGCCTTTCTTCGCGAGTAATCTACCGACTTCTACGGCCTCATCGCAGATATCTCCAGAGACTTGACTACCCCCTATTACAGAAACATTGACCATCCCTTGAAATTATATATTAGGATTTAAAAGTAGTGTAATAAAATTTATCCGTAAATTGAAGGTTCAGGCACCTTTCCTGACTTTGTTTCTTGTATTTTGTTGTACTGATCAATGACCTTGTTCATTTCCTCATGAAGTTTCTTTACTGATTCTTCTAAAATCCTTGTATCTACATTGAATCCATACACTTTGTTCAGAACTTCAATGATGGAAAGCACTGCACCCGGATCTGGAATATCTACAGAAGATGGTGTCATTAGTGACAAAGCTGTCATCCTCTTTCCTAAAGACTCATTTATTATGGCACCACCCATCCCGGCTATTATTGCAGATTCAGCATTGTTCACGCCTATATCAGAAAATTTTTTAATGTTATTTGCCTCTGCCGCCACATAAACCGGCCTCTCATTAGGTATTCCCTTAGCAGGAATTCCGTCTATTACCACAATCTCCTTCACCTTTTTTTTCTGCAACCATTCCAACAATGCTGAAGAGATCTCATACAGTCCTGTATCGTCTATTGGCACCTCGCATGTGATTACCATCAATTTCCCGTCCTTCCTTGTGTATACTCTGAATGGGGGCCTTAGTTTTCCACCAATGAATACTGTAACTGGTGGAATATGCACAGATTTTAGCTGGGCTATCTGATGCAATTTTTCCTGTTCAATGAGGAAAGAAGATGTTAGCAATCCTAGGGTAGTAGACTCCACAAATCCAAGCACAGCTACGGTTTCATTCGGAATAAAATTATCAATTTCTAAAACTTGCGCGTCATCATCCATGTGATGAATAACATAAAAAAGGATAAAAGGTTTTATTAATTTAATCGGTAAAAGCCTCAAGGCGTATGAGTAATTTCACATTATCTCCCACGAGCACTCCTCCGCCCTCAAGGATCATGTTCCAGTTCAAACCGAAATCCTTCCTGTTTACGATTCCTTCTCCGTCGAATCCAATTCTCTGCTTTCCGTAAGGATCCTTTATCGGACCCTGTATTTCACCTTTAACGACGATTTCCTTTGTAACATTTTTTATTGTCAGGTCTCCTTTGATGGTAAGATCGCCATTGTTCCGTGTCACGGATTTGGTTACAAATATTATGTGTGGGAACTTGGCAACATCAAAAAAATCTGGTGATTTTAAATGTGCATCCCTATCAGGTTGACTTGTATCCACACTTGCAGCATCCACAGTGAATTTCACATCGGCAGTGCCAATATTGATCGGATCAAACTTTATTTCTGCATTGAAATCTCTGAATTCGCCTTTAACAGAGGCTATCATCATATGTCTGGCTGTGAATTCCACAGAGCTATGTACCTTATCCAGAGTCCAAATTTTCAAATTTTGTACTTCCATTTTTATCACCTATATTATTTCTACTAAGTAAATAAAGATAACCTATAAAAACTTTATTAATAGCGTCGGAGGGAGTTCATCTAGTAAATTAAAATTATGAGGCGGTTAAAAGTAACCTAACTTTTTTAATCCTTGCTGTAATCTGGTAACGTGACCTAAAATGACTTCAGAACGTAAGAATTTTTTATTTGACTTAAAAACAAACATTACAGCTATAATGATATACATTGTTTTTCTGCTGCTGATCAGTCCGCTCTTTCCCGGTGTAACATGGTTCAATCTAGGAGATTTCACTCTTGATGTGGTGAACTACTATCATGGCGTGATGATCCCTTTAACATTGATGATTATTATAGTAACAGCGAAAATTTTCAAGATACCTGAAAAACTCTATAAATTCATAGTGCTGACCAATTATCCAGTCCTCATACTTTCGTTCATTGGCCTTGTACTATTTTACCCTTCATGGGCCGCACTGGCAGACGAAGGTGCCCAGACTCTGAGGGATGTATTGATGGTTCTTGACGCAGTCCTGCTCATAATAGGTCTCTTAATCTTTCCTTTTAAGAACAGAAACGAATTCAGGAACGTGCTCGCAGGATATCTCCTCGTTATAATGGCAGCCATTTCTGCAACTATAGCTGCAGTGATGGGAATGGTCTATGAATATGGAAACCTTTTCACTTACTCATCCATTCCATTCTTTAATTCCTATGTCAACTCCATAGGTGGTATTTCCACATTCCTTGGTAACCTGATAACCTCTCATTCACACCAGATGCTGCCTGCAGTGATGGGTGGGATTGTCGGCCTCACAGCTGTACTATTTGGATATCATAAACTGAACTCAAGGTATAAGATAATTGTGAGCCTTGGATTGTTAATATCTTTTATAGGAATAATATCAATGAGCTATCTATACTGGATTTCGTCTTTCGGGACTTATGTAATACCAACCATTCTTCCCCATGGCCCGGGAGGAATGGATGGTCTTGCACTTGACGATTCGCAAACAGGGATTGTGGGGATAGGTGCTTTGATTGCCGTAATAGGTTTGATCAAGACATTTGATTCCCAGAAAGGATCGAAACTTGCTCAGATTACATCCATTGGAACATGGATAGGTGCTATGGCCGCAATGGTAGGGATTGGGTATGTCATGGAGTTCAATGAGGCCTATTATGGGTTTGGCAGTCCAGGCACACCACCAAGCGGAGGACCAGGATATCAGTATGATATGGCATTTACAAACGGGCACCTGCTCTATACATTCTTCATGCTAGTAATCGTGGCAGCTTTCTTTGCAATGGCTTACTTTTTAGCAAAAAACAATGAGAAAAGATTGAGGACACCCTCATACTTCGCTATCGCAGGAATTGTTATTGGCTTTGAAGGTTTGCTTGTCTACGTGATGACACTCTCCTGGATAGTTGAGGCAATAGGACTATGGCTGCTCTTTATATCAATTGCATACCTTATTTGGTCAGTAATAGGCACAAAAAATGTGGAATATAGTGTGATTTAATTTCTTATAATTCTTTATAATTTTTTATATTGATTGTTTATATTTTCAAAAATCTTTTCCATTCTTCTTAAGCTTCTCTTCAGTGCTGCCTGTGGCTTCCCCTGCTTAACCTTTATGTGAATCCTTGGATTTGAAAGGTAAGGATGCTCGAAATAGTATCTTGCGCTTTCCACCATTTCATCCCTCTCAATCTCTTCCATCAGAGGTCTCAGAATAGTATTATCATTGTTAAGGACTTCATACACGATATAGTCCTTCCCCTTCTCCGATACTATAAACTCCATTTCTTTCATTTTAGGATGTATTCAATTTCACTTATTAACTTCATCGGTTTTGGAAAGATCTTTAAGCCTATTGACCCCGTCAATTTCATTTATAACCTTGTAAACCTCTGGAGGAACCAGGTCTGCCCACTCTTCACCGTTAATTATTCTCTTCCTTATTTCCTTTCCGGAGTATTTATCCCTCCCGTGCATTTCTGGCTCTATGACTTTCTTACCAGCTTCTCTGAACAATCTCTTTACAAGAGGATTTCCTGATATTGCAACATCAAAGGGTGGTGCAAGCGAAAGAATATGACTTACCCATAGACTGTTTCTATAAATATCCTCAATTGGAACAAGGTAAAAATCATGAATTCCACTGCTCTCAAGTGCTCTCTGAATCATATAATGCCTCTCACCTGCCGTGAATGGATTTACCAGCGAATGAGATTCCTGTGCGCTTCCTATACCAATTATTATGCTCCCGTATTCCCTAATAATTCTGCTCACTAACCACATATGCCCATTGTGAAAAGGCTGAAAACGTCCAATGAGTAAAGGTCTCATGATTACTTATAGTATACTTTGATAATATTATTTCCCTGATATGGATGATTTATTAACCCTTTATAGCATTGAAGTCATGAATTAGGAGTCGTATAAGTAAATTTTTTTATGTCTTAAGCATTCTGAATGGTGTTTGAAAATATAAAGACAGGTGACGAAATTGAAGTACTGTGGAAGGATCAGCAGTTGAATGGTATTTTGGTTTCAAAAAATCACGATTTCATGATAATAAAACTTAAAAATGGCTATAATATGGCTCTGAATTATTCAAATATATCTTCCATAAAGGTCACTTCAGAAAGCAAACCTGTAAAACATGAAAGGGAGGAAATTAGGGGAAGTGGGAAAAAAGTAACAATAATAGGAACTGGAGGCACAATAGCCAGCTATGTCGATTACACTACAGGAGCAGTAAAACCTCTTGAAAATGCACAGGATGTTCTTTATGCTGAGCCAGATTTGCTGAAACTCGGAGATATTGATGCCGAAGTACTCTTCAATATATTCTCGGAGGATATGAATCACAAATACTGGAAAATTCTAGCTCGAAGGGTATACGAAAGAATATCTGAGGGTAGCGGAGTGGTTGTAGCTCATGGAACAGATACAATGTCATTTTCTGCATCTGCACTTTCTTTCTTAATAGAGAACCCCTCTGCACCCATAGTTTTTACTGGTTCACAGAGATCATCTGACAGACCAAGTTCAGATGCCTATTTCAATCTCTTGGGTTCCGTAAAGGTGGCACAGAGTGATCTGGGGGAGGTAGTAGTGGTCATGCATTCAGGCATGAGTGATGACTATCTCTCAGTGCACAGGGGCGTTAAAGTAAGGAAAATGCACACCTCAAGGAGGGATGCTTTCAAATCAATAAATTCTGAAGTGATTGGAACTGTCTCAAAGGATCTGGATTTGAAAATCCAGGGTTACAGAAAGGTTAGGAAAGGAGAGATGCATATGTATGAGAACCTAAGCGAGAAGGTAGGTCTCATATATTACTACCCGGGGATGGAGAAGGAGCTTCTCCTAAAGTTTCTTGATAAGAATGATGGCATTGTTATCGCAGGAACAGGTTTAGGTCACATCTCAAATGATTACATAGAAGATCTCAGAAGCCTCACTGAAGATGGAAAGATAATTGCCATGACCTCCCAGTGCCTTTATGGTTCTGTAAATCTAAACGTATACAGTACGGGTAGAAGACTGCTTGATGCGGGTGTTTTACCCCTCAACGATATGCTCCCAGAAGTTGCATACATTAAAATGTCTTTTCTGCTTGGAAACTTCAGTCAAGATGATGCAAGAACCCTTATGGTTAGGAATTTAAGGGGGGAATTGAATGAACGAAGAAAAGAATAGGAATATAAAGATAGGCCTTGAGATTCACTTCCAAGTAAAAGGGAGGAAACTTTTCTGCAGTTGTGAGGGGGAGGAAAGCGAGAACTACAGGGGAAAAATAGTCAGGAGACTTAGGGCATCTGCAGGGGAATTCTCCAACACGGATTTAGCGGCTATACAGGAGGAAAGGAAGAGGAATGAATTTGAATATCTGTTGACTGATAATTCATGCCTCGTGGAGATGGATGAGGAGCCACCTCATCCTCCATCACAGGATGCGATCAATGCTGCATTCATTGTTTCCTTCATTCTTGGCTGTACTCCTGTTGATAACATAGATTTCATGAGGAAGATGGTGATTGACGGATCGAATACATCCGGATTCCAGAGAACGGGTATCATTGGAATAAATGGTGCCTTTCACCATGGAAACAGTAGAATAGGTATTGCGTCAGTAACACTTGAGGAGGAGGCCTGCAAGAAAATTGAGCAAAAGGGTAACACAATTATATATTCACTTGATAGACTCGGAATTCCTCTCATAGAAGTTTCCACGGAGCCTGATATCCGGTCTCCAAGGGAAGCCAGGGAAGTAGCCGAAGCCCTAGGTATAGCTGTCAGGAGAAGCGGTTACATAAGGAGGGAGGTTAGCAGCATACGTCAGGATGTTAACATTTCCATAGATTCTGGTAACAGGGTTGAGATTAAAGGTGTGCAGTCTCTTTCACAGATACAGGAGGTTCTTGAATTTGAAATTGATAGGCAAACAACCCTGAATGAGATAGCTGCCGAGTTAAATAAGAGAAGAAATGGAACATTTGATTTGAAACCCCATGATATAACTGAAATTGCAAAATCGTGGAAATCAAACATAGTCACAAAAGCAATATCAGATAAGAAAGAGGTAATTGCATTCAATCTTCATGGACTCGCAGGATTTCTGAATAGAGGGAAATACAGACTGGGTAGAGAGATAGCTGAGAGGCTCAGAGCCTCTGGGATTGGAGGTATAATACATTCTGATGAACTCCCGAATTATGGTATCACTTCTGAAAATGTTGCATATTTGAGAGCCTACCTCGAATGCTCTGAGATCGATGCTTTTGCCTTCATTTTGGTAACTCCTGAATCCAAGGCAAATGCTCTTAAGATCATTGAGGAAAGGCTGAATGAAGCTCTCAAAGGCGTTCCTGCCGAAACCAGGGCCGCCACACCTGACGGAACTAAATTTCTAAGACCGCTCCCCGGAAAATCCAGGATGTACCCTGAAACAGATATACCCATGATAAAGGTAACAAAAAAATTCCTTGATGAGATAAAGGAAAAAATTCCTCCAACTGTCAGTGAGAGAATATCCCAGCTGGTCAAAATGGGAATACCTGAACAGGAAGCATTTAATGCCATCTGGAAGGAATATGATGACATTCTTGAAAAATATGTCAATGAATTTGGAAACCCGAGGTCAGTGGCTAAACTTCTTGCAGTGGTTTTTTCAAGACAGGAACACAATCTTGACAGAGCTGCGAAGATACTTGGTCTTCTAAAGGAAGGAGTGATAACGAAGGATGTCATCGAAGACCTTTACAGTGAACAGGACAATGATCTCTCGAATATATCAATCACCAAGGTTGAGTCTCTGGAGTCTGTAGTGAAAGGCATAGTTGATTCAAACATCACTGTCCTCAAAGAAAGGGGAGAGGATTCATTCAAGGCACTGATGGGAGAAGCAATGAAGAAACTGAGGGGTAAGGTCGATGGTAGCAAGGTATCAGACATGCTGAAGAAGGAAATAGAATCAAGAATCAGGGAGATGAAACTGGACAAATAAAAATATATAAGTGAGGCTTGATTCCTTAACGTAATGATTGACATTAACATCATCAGGAAAAATCCAGAAATACTTTTCGAGAGCCAGAGAAGGAGGTTCCAGAGTGACGAAATTGTAAAACTGGCAATTGAATTGGATAATAAGTGGAGGGAGATACTTAGAAAGGTCAACGATCTGAAAGCTGAAAAAAATAAGCTTGTAAAGGAAATAAGTACTATAGCAAAAAAAGGTGAAGATATTTCACCTTATAAGTTAAAGGCTGAAGAAACAGACAGGGAGATTGAGTCACTGAGCATGGAACTGAATGAAATAGAAGAGAAAAGGGATAGTGTTCTAAGGAAAATACCAAATATTGTTGACAACGATGCACCAGTAGCACCTGATGAAAATGGTAGTATACCATTCTATTTCCATGGAAGGGCAGATGTTTATAAAGATGATGTTGAAAATTTCCTCAAGGGTAGCCTCAACAGGATGGATTATTCGATCATAGGTAAGAAGAGGATAAGCCATGTGGACCTTCTGCTGAATAGGGGATTGATAAATCTTGAAACTGCAGCCAAGGTAGCTGGATCCAGATTCTACTACCTATTGGGCGATCTTGTATTGCTTGAAAATTCCATTGAACTTCTTGCGCTCAAAATTTTGAATAACAAGGGTTTTAAACTTGTTGAACCACCCTTCATGCTTAACAAAGAGGCAACAAACGGAGCTACAGATTTCACAGCCTTTGAAGATACCCTGTACAAGATAGAGGGGGAGGACCTATACATGATTGCAACCTCAGAACATCCACTTGCCTCATACCATTCAGATGAGATTTTAGAGGAGGAGAAATTACCACTTTTCTATGCAGGCATTTCTCCCTGTTTCAGAAGGGAAGCAGGTGCCCATGGTAAAGATACAAAGGGGATATTCAGAGTTCACCAGTTCAACAAAATTGAACAGTTTGCATACACACTTCCTCAGGATTCAAAGAGGGTTCACAATATGCTGCTTGACAATGCGAAGGAATTTTTCAATCTTCTCGAAATACCGTACAGAGTTATAGATATAGCCACAGGAGACCTCGGAAATGTTGCTAGCAGGAAGTTTGACATAGAGGCATGGTACCCAGCTCAGGGCCAGTTCAGGGAGGTTGTAAGCGCATCTAACGTCCTGGATTATCAGGCCAGAAGGCTCAAGATAAGATACAGAACCAAGGAAGGGAATAAATATGTCCATACTCTCAATTCCACTCTTGTGGCAACAACCAGAACTCTAGTGGCAATAGTTGAGAATTTCCAGCAGGAAGATGGAAAAATTGTTGTTCCCAAAGCTCTAAGGGATATAATCGGAAAGGATGTCATATAGTCAGTGATATCAGTAAATGGAATATTTTGAAGAGTTTTTGAGTTTTCTTAAACAGGAGGGTATAGAGAAATTATACAATCACCAGAGAGAGAGTATAAAGCTTCTCAGTGAGGGAAAATCTGTGATACTTGCAACACCAACCTCTTCAGGAAAATCTCTAGTTGCTTACTATGGCATATTAAGGGCGTGGAGAAATGGTATGAAATCGCTTTATTCTGTTCCCTTGAGGGCCCTTGCTGAGGAGAAGTGGAATGAACTCCGATTCTTTTCCCAGTATGGAATAAAAATAAAGATAAGCACAGGGGACTATGATGAAACATCATCCTACCTTAAAAATTATGATGTTGTAATCTCAACATCAGAAAAGATTGATTCAATACTGAGAAACAACCCTCAGGTCTTTGAGGGTCTGGGATTCGTGGTATTTGATGAAATTCATAATATAATGGATGAGACCAGGGGCCATACCCTTGAAATAGTTGTGACTAAGATGAGGTACATGTTTGAAAATATTCAATTCCTCGCAATGTCTGCCACGGTTAACAATATCACTGAAATTTCTGAATGGCTCAATTCATCATCCGTTATCAGTGATTTCAGACCAGTGCCGCTTAGCAGGTTCATAATAGCTGGAGATTATGTTTACGATGAGGATGGAAGAAAAATAGACGAAATAGAAAGTCTTGAAAGATTCATATCAGGAACCCTGGAAGATGGAGGCCAGACCCTTATATTCGTTAACTCAAGGAAGTCTACTGAAAAATATGCCGAGAAAATTTCGAATGAGGTAAGCAAGTACCTTTCAGAAGAAGATAGGATGGTTTTATCGGAACTTGATCTTGGTGATCAGGGTTCTCTAAATCATAAATTGTATACTCTGATGAGGAAGGGTGTAGGATTTCATCATGCAGGAATGCTGAGCGAACAGCGCAGGATGGTGGAGAGGCTTTTCAGGGAAGGACACCTCAAGCTTGTTGTTGCAACCACAACTCTTGCAGCTGGCATGAACCTGCCTGCAAGATCTGTGATAATAAAGGATATTTTCAGGTACAATGGATTTTCCAGCGATATGATTCCAAATTTTGAAATACAACAGATGCTGGGCAGGGCGGGCAGAGTTAAATATGATAAATTCGGAAGAGGCTATATCTATTCATCAAGAACAAGAATAAGAGATGTCTATAACAATTACATAAATGGGGAACTTGAAAATATAGAGTCAAAGATAGATGAGCGTAAGCTAAGGATGCATGTTCTCGGGTTGATTTCCTCAAACCTGTGCAGGGACAAGAATTCTCTGAACAGTTTCTTCGACCTTACGCTTGCATCAAAACAAGGTGCTGATCTGAATAGCTGGATTGAGGAAGCTCTGGACTTTCTGATTGGGAATGAGATGATTAAGGATAATGAAAAGCTAAAGACAACCCCTTTTGGCAAGAGGGTTTCAGAACTTTACATTGATCCTGTATCAGGAGTGATTCTCAGGAGGCTGATAGATGAGAATGATGTTGACAATATATTGCTTGGAATATCAACAACTCCAGATATGCCTCAGATGTACGTAGGGGAAAATGATGCCGAGGTCTTTAGGAACCTAGTTTCCGCTAATATAAACGCTGAAGAGGGCCAGATAAAGGTGGCACTGGTACTGAGAGACTGGATTAATGAAGTTCCTGAGGATAATATTGTGGAAAAATACAATATATGGCCGGCAGATATTAGGAGCAGAGTGGAGATAGCAGAGTGGCTATCCCACAGCCTATATGAGATATCAAAGGTATTCGGCAAGGCCAGAACTGACCTGAGGGTCCTCAATTACAGGATTTCAAACGGAGTCAGGGAGGATATAATACCTCTAACATTCATTCCAAATGTAGGAAGGGTTAGGGCTAGAAGGCTCATGATAAACGGATATGATCTATCGAAGCTAGCAAATGCTAATCCAGTAGATATAGAGAGAATAGTAGGATTTGGAGAAAAAATATCAGAAAATATAATAAAAGATGCCAAAAAAATACTTGAAAAAGGTGTAACTTTTGGTTTATAATTCTATACCAAGTGATTTCAGAAATTCAATGTCATGGGGATATCCTTCTTCACCCTCTGGAGTTTCCAAAAATGCAGGTACCTGACTGAATTCTCTTACCTCAAAAATTCTCTTGAAAAACGACCTGTCAATTTTTCCTTTTCCAAGCATTTCATGCCTGTCGAGATGCTTATTGAACGGTGGTTTTGAATCATTTAAGTGCACTGCCTTAACATATTCCATGCCCAATTTTGATCTGATTTCATCAAGCACAGCATCAAAATCATTGCTTATATCGTAACCAGCCTGATATATGTGGCATGTATCGATGCAGAATCCGATTCTTGATTTGTCCTGGATGTTGTCTCTGATGTAAGAGAGATGATCAATAGAATAACCTACCACAGTTCCCTGGCCTGCAGTATTTTCAACAATTAGATTCACTCTGAAACCCTTAGTTTCTTCTAAGGCACTGTTCATAGATTCCACTATATTGTTCAGGGCACTTCTCTCTCCTGAACCCATATGAGCCCCTGGATGGAATATCAGTAATTCGATCCCAAGTTTCTCTGCCCTGTTTATTTCATCAATGAAAGCCTCGTATGATTTCTCAAGTTTATCTTTCTCAGGACTTCCAAGATTAAGAAGGTAGGAGGCATGTATGGCAGGATTCTGGATCTTGTATTTTTTCATATTTTCCTTATGCAGAATTGCCTCATTCTCTGGAATGGGTTTGGCCTTCCATTGCATCTGGTTCTTTGAAAAAAATTGATAGGTTTTGAGACCTATCTTTTCAGCATTTTCAGGGAGTTTCCCGAAACCATCCTTTGTTGATAGATGTCCGCCAAGGATCATATCCTTATTTCCTGATGAGTCTATCTGAGAATATTTTATCCATCCTTGCAAGTGGGAGACCATCGCTGTCGCATATTTTGGATGTTGCTGGCGGGTCAGAGAGATATGTTGGTATATTATTGCTTATTCTTTCTTCGTAAGATGGGACGAATTCGTTCTGGTAGAATATTCCAAGAGGTATTTTTCCCTCCCATTCAAGTGATTTCTGAATAGCCTGTAGATACTTCTTCTCCACTTCCTCTTCATCCGCCTTCCTCACCACTGGATCCCATGTCTGGTCCTTGTCCAGGTAGTATATCCTCTTCTCGTACCATTCCTTGGTGTTGATGTCGTTGTAAGTAGGGCATGGCTGCAGTAGGTCCACGACTGCCGTTCCCTTATGTTTTATTGCCTTTACAAGAATGTCTTTTGTATTCTTTATATCGAATGCAAATGCCCTCGCGACAAAGGTATATCCAACTGATAAGGCAACAGCAACTGGATTAAGGGAATCGTATATGTTTGGTCTCTGAAGCCCCTTTGTCTTAAGCCCCCTGGGCATTGTTGGAGATGCCTGACCTTTTGTTAGACCGTAGACTCCATTGTTATGTATAATTATTGTCATATCAACATTCCTTCTTCCAGCTGCCACGAAATGTCCTGCCCCTATACTTAGAATATCACCATCTCCTCCATCGAGTATAACTGTTAAATTTGGATTTGCAAGCTTTATGCCCGTGGCAAATGGAATTCCTCTCCCATGAAGGGTGTGAATTCCTGCAACGTTAACATAATGCGGAGTTTTGGCAGAACAGCCTATACCTGATACCATCACATAATTCTCAGGGTTATGGTTTAGCTCAGCAAGACTCTGCTGAATTGCACTCAGTATTCCAAAGTCTCCGCATCCCGGACACCAATCAACCCATAAATCAGTTCTATAATTATGCTCCATTCGTCATCACCACCCTGTTTGATTTTCCATCAATTAGTTTCTTGATTCCATCATAAACTTCATCCTCTGTTGGATGCCTTCCATTGTATTTCAACAGATACTTGTCAATATTTATTGCGCAGTTCTGCTTGATCAGCATAGCCAGCTGGCCTGTATAATTATTTTCCACATCTATGATCATCTTCGAATTTTTCAGTACTTTTGTTGCGAATTCAGTTGCAAATGGAACCATCATTCTTATGTAAAGGAAGTTCACCCTCTTCCCTTCTTTTTTCAGTTTTTCCATAACATCAAGTATTATGCCCTTGTTACTTCCCCAAGAAACTATTGTCACATCTGCATTCTCATCCCCGTACAAAATGGCCTGATCTTCAAGAGGGATTGTTTTCTTTGCTACTTCAAGCTTGTTCATCCTTTTTACCATCATTGCATCCCTTGTCTCAGGGTCTTCTGTTATGTGACCCATCTCATTATGCTCATCACCAGTGAGCCACATGATATTTTTTCCGAAAAATCCCATAGGTGAAATGCCATCTTCTGTGAATTTAAATCTCTCAAATTCTTCGTCCTGTTTTTCAGGAAGCTTCCATCTTTTTATCTTCATCCTTTCATAATCAATACCATCGATAACGTAAAATGAATTTGCGAAATTCTTATCTAATATATGAATAACTGGCATTTGGAACATTTCAGCAAAATTGAATGCTTTAACTGCATCTTCTATTGCCTCCTGTACGTCCCCAGACGAAAGAACTATTTTAGGGAAGTCTCCGTGCCCTGCATTCACTGCGAACGAAAGATCTGCCTGGGAATTCCTAGTTGGTAGACCTGTACTGGGACCGCCCCTCTGGTAAAGGGTGATTACAACAGGCACTTCATTTATTCCAGCATACCCGATAGCCTCTGCCATAAGTGAAAAACCTGGCCCAGAGGTACCTGTGGCTGTTCTTGCCCCGGTCATTGCACCTGATATTGCCATTGCAATTGCAGATATTTCATCCTCCGCCTGGACTATAACCACACCGCTTTTTCTAAGAGTTTCATTCTCTCCGCCCGTCAATTCATCGAAGTAATCGTGCCCCTCCAGGAAAAAGCTTTCATCAGCAGCAGGGGTTATAGGATAGTAGGTCTGAAGCTTGAGCCCTCCTATGACCTTACCTATAGCAATTGCTTCATTTCCAGTCACTATGTATCTTTCCCTTACTGTCTTTGGCCCCAATTTCTTTATTTTCAGACCGTCGTTTTTTGAGATGTATTCATAAGCTACCTTTACTATTTTCTCGTTATCTTCAAGCACTTCCTTCTTCTTTCCAAAGACACTGGCTATACCACTCATTGTGAATTCTGAGTCCAGGCCCATTATAGCCATGGAAATAGATGCACCCAATGTGTTGGCATACCTTGCCGGTGGTTTGCTTGGTCCGAGAGCTTCGGTCACTAAACTCCTGAATGAAACAGGAACAAGAATAGCTCCCTTCCTCTTCATGTATTCAAGGGAACCATTTACTGTCATCTCCAGCCCCTCTGATTGCAATTTTTCTTCTATATGTTTCTTTGTTTCAGGTTCAAGGGTAAGGACCTGATTAAGCTTGGTCCCTTTTAAATCCTCGTCAAAAATAACTATTGTATTTTTTGTCACATCATACATATGCACAAACGGTGTTTCAGAGTCAAGGCAAGCAAGAATGTCCACGGGGTATCTTAGGCTTCTGACTTCCCCGTCCTTTATCCTGACATGGAAGTAGCTATGCCTTCCCTTTATATTTGAATGATACTCTCTTATACCATACGCCTCATAACCGGCGATTGAAAAAGAACGTATAATAATCTGCGCGGCACTATCTATTCCGCCTCCCTGAGGTCCACCTATAATTAGATCGATGTCCACTTCAGACATATCTTCGACAGTTATTATTAGTTAAAATATTTTATTTAAACTTTGATGCTTATTGATTATATCTAACAAAAAATACACATTTATCATGAGCAAGTAACAGTCTGCATAATGAGAGCCCCTAAATTCAAATTCCTTTAGGAAAAAAATAAATAACATCTTCATATTAATGAGTGGTGATAAATCTGGCAGTAGGATTTGTTCTCATTAGCACAGTTCCAGGTAAAGAACACCAGGTATATAATGAGCTATTAAAAATCAAGGAGATAGTTGAGCTCCATCCCTTATTCGGTGAATTTGATCTGATTGCAAAGCTCGAAACTAAAGATTTCACTGAGCTCGGTCAGATAGTCATTGATAAGATAAGGATGATCGATGGTATTTTAGATACGAAAACACTTACAGGAATTAAGATGTAGGTGAAAAAATGGCAACATGGGGAATATTTGTAGCAATGATGCTTTTAATTATGGGATTGGTACTTCTGGTACTTGGAATATTCGCTGCTTATTTCGGTTCAGGCAAGGTAAGGACATTCGGAGCTGTTCTGGCAGTAGTTGGAATTGTAGTTGGATTTCTGACCTACCTTCTAAGGGTGCCACTGGGAATACATGTAACTGCAGTAATATATAACGGACTCCTTTACCTTGTCTCAGCAATAGTCGGAGCTGTTATTGCACTTCTAATATTCCTGGCTGTTTTATTGAAGTCCTGAGGGTAGATATTTTGTTTAATCCCTCTATTTTTATTAATGAAGCTATAGACAGGATAAAAAAAGAAGTTATTGGTAAGGTTATTGTGGCTGTTTCTGGAGGGGTTGATAGCACAGTAGCAGCTAAAATTTCTTATGATGCGGTGGGAGAAAAAAGCCTGGCAATATATATCGATACTGGCCTGATGCGACTGAATGAGACAGAAAAAGTGAGGAATATACTAGAAAAACTAGGGATAAATTATGAAATTGTAGATGGCCATGAGCTATTTCTTACAAATCTTAAGGGCGTTGTCGACCCAGAAATGAAGAGAAAAATTATAGGAAAAACATTCATTGACCTTTTCGAAAAGGAGGCAAAAAAATTCGACGCTAAGTTCCTTGTACAGGGTACTATTGCACCGGATTGGATCGAGTCAGGTGGCGGATTGAGAGATACCATTAAGAGCCACCATAATGTGGGGGGACTTCCTGAGAAAATGGGAATAAAGATATATGAACCTTTGAGAGACCTCTACAAGGATGAGGTAAGAAAACTTGCGGAATTCTATGGAATTCCTAGCAAGAGGCAGCCTTTCCCTGGGCCTGGCCTAGCTGTGAGAATTATGGGTGAAGTTACTAGAGAGAGACTTGATGTGCTTAAAAGAGCCACTGAGATCTTAGAGAAAAATTTGGAAAGTGATGAGAATGTTCCTTGGCAGTATTTTGTAGTTCTTCTATCAGATAGATCAACTGGAGTTCATGGGGATAGAAGGGTCTACGGAAATACTGTGGCGATAAGATGTGTCGATTCACTTGATGGTATGACTGCCAATTTTACACAGATACCCTGGGATAAATTGGCTGCTGTCTCAAGGGAAATAACTAACAGGATACCTGAAATTAACAGGGTCGTTTATGATATAACTGATAAACCTCCCGCCACAATAGAATGGGAATAATTATTCTCCTCCACTAATCTGCATCTTATTTGGATATCAAGAATATATATCTAATATGCATGAGTAATCATGCAGGAAACCTATTTGCCTGATACTTCCGTCATTGTTGATGGCAGGTTTACAAGGTTTATTCGCCAGAATATTCCAAGTGATGTCATTATATCAGAAGCCCTCATATCTGAAATAGAACATCAGGCCAATGAGGGAAGAAGTATTGGATTCACCGGACTGGAAGAGTTGCAGAAACTGAGGAAAATGAAGGAGACCGGCGAGATAAATCTTCAATTTTATGGCAGGAGACCTAATGAGTGGCAGATAAAGAGGGCGAAGAGTGGAGAAGTTGATGAACTTATTCGCCAGGCTGCTTTCGATACAAATTCAATTCTTGTAACAGGGGATTACATTCAGAAATCCATTGCAGAGATTAAGGGCATAAAGGTGATGTTTTTAGAACCCATAACAGTTGAATCGAAGAAAATTGAAAGTTACTTCACTGAAGACACTATGTCAGTTCATTTAAAGGCAAATACCAGGCCAAGGATGAAAGTGGGAAGACCTGGTAACTGGAAAATTGTTTATGGCGAAGATGTGACAAGTTCAGAACAGGTAAGTGCTATTGCAAACGATATTGTTGAGAGGGCAAGAAACGATGACAGAAGCCTGGTTGAAATGGACATAAGAGGTGCAACAGTAGTACAGCTTGGAAATGTGAGGGTTGTCATTACAAGACCTCCTGTTAGCAATGGTATTGAGATAACAGCTGTAAAACCAACAAAAAAATTGTCAATAGAGGATTATAACCTTCCAGAGTCGCTTATGCTTAGATTCAGGGAGCACGCTGAGGGTATAATTGTTTCTGGTAGGCCAGGTGCTGGAAAGAGCACATTTGTTCAGGCTCTTGCTGAATTCTATAATTCACAGGGAAAGATAGTTAAGACTCTCGAAAAGCCAAGGGACCTTCAGGTATCTGAAGATATCACACAGTTGACACAGATAGAAGGGTCTATGGAAAAAACGGGAGATTTACTGCTTCTTGAAAGACCTGATTACACTGTTTTTGATGAAATAAGAACAACAGGCGATTTCATCGTCTTCACAGATCTCAGATTGGCGGGAGTTGGAATGATTGGCGTGATCCATGCCTCAAGACCGGTGGATTCCATCCAGAGATTTGTGGGAAAAATTGATCTTGGAGTCATACCGCAGATAATGGATACTGTTATATTCGTGGAGAATGGCGCTATAAAAAATGTACTTGATATAAGTTATTCCGTGAAAATACCAAGTGGTATGAATGAAGAAGACCTAGCCCGTCCTGTCATTGAAATCAAGGATTTCTTCACTGGAAGACTCCTTTATGAGATTTACACATTTGGAGAACAGGTAGTAGTTGTACCTGTAAAGATTGAGAATGAGAAAGACCTTAAGGCAATAATTAAAAATATTGATAAGGAACTTGAGGAGATTCCGCACAAGATAGATATAACCTCATCTGGAAAGATCAAGCTATTTGTTCCTGAACAGTACATTGGCGAACTTATAGGGAAGGGCGGAAGAAGGGTGAAGAAGCTGGAAGAAGATGTTGGGATGAGGATAGATATAGAAGAAATGAAATTTGACAACCCGGGGGAAGTAACAGCTGAAGTCAGAACAAATAAGATCAACCTGTACGTTGGCGAAGATTTCAGGGACAAGGAGGTCGAGATACTTGTGAATGACTCTCCGTTATTCATAGCCAGAGTATCCAAGAATGGAATAATACAGATAAGATCGAATTCTGTACAGGGGAGGGCATTGAGGAAAGCTATATCGGAAGGGGCCAAGATCAGATTTTCTGTCCTATGATATTTTTAAAAATTTGTACCAAATTTATTTTTACTTAGAATGCAATCTTACTATGAATTGAAGGTAATTCCTGTCTTAATTATTTCGATCATTCTCATAATTCCTGCGGGATTAGTGTACGGTGTGAATTCACCTGGAGTTATTCTTTCACCACATATCAAGATGATAAGCCTCGGGGAAAGGCCCTTTTCAAGTGTTGAATCATTCACCTTGGCCCACAATAATTTCAGGATATACAAGCACTACGACAGCACTACAGGATATTCCCTTTACCATCTCAACTCACCACTGGGTGATCACATAATGGTCAATTATTCCATCACAATTCACAGATCACCATTTACGGTAGATTTCATTCAACCAGATGGATATTCTCCAATAAATTTTCATGGTCAGAATTCTGTGCAGAGCTCTCTTTATTTCTCCGGATATTCTTCGTTCAAATATGTAACGCTTGTTTATGCAATTGAAGGATACAGGGGTGCGAGAGTGAACGGTATAAACATAAGCGGAATCAATGATTACAGCGGGTACCCTCTTTATAATGTATCATTGTCAGCTCAAAACACAAGCTATGGTATCTATATCCCAGGTTTTATATTGGTCAACAGAAATGCATCTACCGTTTTCCTTAGATCATTCGAGCAGCTTAATAATTTAATTTTAGAAATATCGTTTAATATTAATGATGGCAATTTCCAGGCTGTATTTTCATCAGTAATTTCTTCTTCATATGGGAGCTATGCAAACGAATATCTAAGCCTCCTGAGACAGCAGGGGCAGTTTTTCAACATATATCCCGCAATTATTCAGGATTATTATTCCATAATCATAGGAATGGTTATTTTCGCTGGAATATTCCTCCTGATATATTCAATTTACAGAAGAAAATAATGGTCATTTTGTCCATATTTCTATGAAATCCTGTATTAATTTGTCTATGAATGATTCCTTGTATTCTATAATTAGACCTTTCAATGATTCAAGATTCTTTACCTTGTAGCCTATCCCCCTTTCCATCTGGACTCTTTCAAGCACATTGTCCTGTGTGAGAAGGGAGAGATGATAACTTAAAGTTGGTGCGCTTATCTTCAGATTCTTTATCATTTCTGATGGACTCATTGCCTGACCTGACAGTAGCATCCTAACAATCTTATTTCTTATATGATTCCTTAAATGGCTCAAGATCACAATCTGTTCCCTAGTAAATGATTTGGCAGGGAAATAACACTTCGTTCCATTTAACTCTTCATAAATAATTTCTCCCTCCTTAATGAGATTGTTCAGATGGTATTGAAGCACTCCTGTTGGCAATTTCAGGGACCTCTGCAGTTCCCTGAAGTAATATCCCGGGTTAGCTTTAACGAAATTTAATATCTCATTTCTCCTGTCTGGTTCCAACAGATGGTCACCTTGAAATTGTAAGAGCCAGTAGGGATAATACTATTAAAAGATCAGATATTACAAAAATGTAAAGGTTTATAGGAATTCCCTGAAGTTCCTCATAGATCACAAGAAGATAATTCACCGACATTATCAAGAAGAATAATGAAAGAATGGCACCTTTTGATGTGTATTTCCTTAATATGAGCATTATGGATATTGATAGAAAGAGCAGTGAAATAGCAAGTACCAAAACACTAAGGATCAGCAGTAAATTCATGGATGTCTATTATTTCTGATTATTTAAATTAATTATTAGAGATTCTTTCCCATATATGGACCTACTCTCTCATACCCATTCTTCCTGAAATATTCCCTGACTCCAATACCTGATATCACCAGGATACCGGAGTATCCTGCCTCTCTGGAAATTTCCTCAGCTTCTATGAGCAGTCTTCTGCCAAATCCCCTATGCTGAAATTCACCTGCCTCATTGATCTTGGCTTCCTTTCCGAATGTCTTGATCTCTCTTATGATAGACCTGCCTTCTATCTCCTGCCTGAATGCATTTTCCCCAGGAAATCTAAGTCTCAGGAATGCGATAATTTTATCGTCTTCATCTGTGAATTCAAGAAACTTTTCAAGACCACCGGATGCGTAATAGCTGGTAGTTTTAAGTTCTATTTTGCCCCTGGCAGAGTTTGTTCTTCCTATTTCACGGTATCTTATTTCATTTATCCTGATACCTTTTTCCATAGCTCTCTTTATTGCAAGATTGTGAATATCACTTCTCTTTACACCCTGAACAATCTTGTATACTGGAATATCACGCTGAATTCTGTGAACCCTGACATAATTCGGAATATATCTGAAGAATTCTGATATAAGCTCGGTTGCTTCCTCGCTCTCATATGACCTGAATTTCCCTTCCTTGTAATCCTCGAAAAATTTTGTCCCCTCAACTATTAGCGCAGGATAAATTTTCAGCATATCTGGCTTCAGATTCTGGTCGGTAAATAATCTCTTGACCGTTGATAGGTCACCCTCATAATCCACTCCGCCAATTCCAGGCATAATATGATATAATATCTTGAATCCTGAATCCTTTGAGAGCGCTGTAGATCTTATGACATCATAGGTTCTATGAGCTCTCTTTGTGGATCTGTGGATATCATTGAAGACTGTCTGAACGCCAAGCTCCACCTTTGTTGCACCGTAACTCAGGGACAGATCTATATCCTTCTCAAAAAACCAGTCGGGCCTAGTTTCAATGGTTAGCCCTATGCACCTGTTCTTTGAAGTTTCATTGAGCATTATAGCCTCTTCAAGACTTCTGGAGACAAAATTATTCATTGCATCCAGGGCACCCTTAACAAAACTGATCTGATAATTCCTTGGTCTGGCTGTGAAAGTTCCTCCCATGACAATGAGATCGATCTTGTCTGTAGGATGGCCTATCCTTTGAAGCTGATCAATCCTGTTTCTGGTCTGCAGATAAGGATCATAATTGTTCTGCCTCCCCCTCATTGCTGCAGGCTCAAGGCCAGTGTAGGACTGTGGCGATGCATTTTCAACGCCTCCCGGACAGTATGTACACCTTCCATGTGGACATGAATATGGAGATGTCATAATAGCGACAACAGAAACTCCAGACATAGTGCGTGTTGGTTTTCTGGACAACAATTTCCTGTACTTTTCCCTGTAATCAGTTGGAAGCATATTGAGTATGTCCGTGTTGCTTATAACCTTCATTAGACCAAACTTTCTAGTAGCATCCATCCTAATCCTGTCTAAATCATCCTGCGATGAAACATTTTTCATCTGATCCAGAAGGTAATCTGAAAGTCCATTATTCACTGTCCCCTCCCATCGCAAAATACTATTTAATTCACATGGAACTTCTGATAAACGTTATATTTATTAATGGTAAAGTAGTTCACTATTCATGACCAGAAAGGTTGATTATAATCCGAAACCAATAGATGATAATTTCTTTGATAAGCCTGACGAATATCCAGTAACTGGATCTCACAATGGCCATGAAGTAAGAGCCGAAGGAAAGCAGAGGATGGATAAGGATGGAAAACCATACCCAACAAAACTCGGAATTCACGGAACTAATGTTGCGGTAGACTGGGAAACCTGCACAGCTGATGGAGCGTGTATGGATGTTTGCCCAGTGAATGTTTATGAGTGGTTCCTAAACCCTGGAAACAAGGGATCAGGGAATGATAAGGTTATCCCGGAGGGTTCAGACCTTTGGAATAAATATAGGACAGATAAGGCAGATCCTATTAGAGAATCAGACTGCATATTCTGTAACGCATGTGTCACTGCATGCCCAGTTGGAGCAATATCAGTAGCAATGAGAAAATAAAAATTTAGTTAAATTTTTATAAATTCTTTTTATATCTGTTGAAATGACAAGTGACGATAAAGACTATAACGAGGAAATTTCTAGAGTTATTTTACCTAATGTTAATAAGGGAGAGATGTTTGGAATAGTCGAGAAATTGCTCGGCAGTTCTAGGTTAATAGTTATGTGCGCAGATGGTAAGACAAGAACTGGAAGAATTCCTGGAAAAATCAGGAAAAGGATGTGGATGCGGGAGGGAGATCTGGTTATTGTCAAACCGTGGAGTTTTCAAGATGAAAGGGCTGATGTGACTTTCAGGTACACAAAGACCCAGGCTTCCTATCTGTCAAGGAACAAGATTCTACCGGAGATCCTTGATGTATTCAAATGATGAAAAACTCAGGAAAACTGAAGAACGATTAAAAGAGACGGAGAAAGTCTTTGGATATGTTTTTGATAAGTTCACTCTTTTGAACATTTACAGAATGTTTTCAGGAAAATACATAGATAGATTTGAATTCCCTATTTCTTCGGGAAAGGAGAGCATAGTTTTTGCAGCATCCGGGGAAGGAAAATTTTACGCAGTCAAGATATACAAGACTGTCGCATCTACGTTCAAGAACATTGAGAGATATGCAGGGGATAGATGGGGGATAGAAAATTCATCAAATAAGAGAAAATTTGTTGTTCAGTGGGCATATAGGGAGTTCAGGAATCTTGGAATAGCAAATCAGGCTGGAGTGATGGCACCCAAACCTCTGAAAGTCATAGGAAATGTGTTACTTATGCAATACTTGGGTACCAAAATAAGACCCGCACCGCAGATGAAAGATTTCATTGTTGAAGCCGGTATGATGGAACAGGTGTTTGGTGACATAAGGAATCTTTATATCAAGGGGAAAATGGTCCATGGTGACCTTAGTGAGTATAATTTCCTCATTCATAGAAAAAAAGCGTACATGATAGATATTGCTCAGGCGGTAGATGTAAAGGATCCTGCTTCACTGATACTGCTCAAAAGGGATATAAAGAACATGGTAAAATTTTTTAACAAATTTGGATTTGATAATGATGAAAATAGGATATTGCGTTTCACGGTGGGAGAGATAGATGATTTCAATCAGAATACCACAAGATAGGATTGGAGTGTTAATTGGTAAAAACGGGGAAACTAGGAATGAAATTGAGAAGATTTCAGGAGTCAAACTGGAGATAGACTCAGAAACTGGTGATGTAAATCTTGATGATGAGAATCCAAAAGACCCTGAGATGCCTCTGAAGGTGAGAGAAGTAGTCAGGGCTATAGGAAGGGGTTTTTCCCCAGAGAGAGCCTACAGGCTTTTTGATGCTGGAGTATATTTGGAAATAATTGATTTGAAGGACTATACTGGTAAAAATTCTAAGAGAGTGAAAACAGTAAGATCTAGACTTATAGGAACCAGAGGGAAAACTAGGAGGCTAATAGAAGAGTTATCGGAATCTTATGTCTCCATATATGGAAACACAGTTTCAATAATAGGAGACTACATTCAAATGGAAATATCAAGGGAGAGCATAATGATGATTCTTAGGGGTAATCAGCACGGTACAGTTTACAAGTACCTGGAAAGGAAGAGAAAAGATATAAGGCTTGCAAAACTGGATTCTGTCTAGCACACAGAAGCTATTAGATCAGCAACCCTCAATGGCTCCGGTGTCTTTCCATTCTTCATCATCTCATATGCGAATTTAACAGCCATTTTTAAATCAATGCCAGATGTTTTTATATAAGTAGAATTGTCAATTTTGCTGAAACCATTCATTAAAGACAGTCTCATCTGCCAGTCACTGAAATGTTTTTTGAGAGCTGCCTCTATTGCTTCCTTGTCCGGCATATGGTCAATGAAATTGATCACAGGTATTTTGGATTCGTTGTACAGCTTTTCCATATCCAGAATATTAAATCCGCCGAATGTTATTCCCTTGATCATCACAATCCTTATCCCCTCCCCCTTTTCTATTAACATTTCCTTAATCCTTTCCGTTACATCCATCCCATCTATCTCTATAGTTTTCCTAAGAATGTTTTCAATGTAGAGATCCTTTCTCATTATCACTCCAATTATGTGCGTGTAATGCTCTCCCCTGGTAAATGGCGTATCATCGACTGCAAGAATTCTTGTATTCTTGTTAAATAAAAGATTTTGATCCATCACTCTCCTGAGCTAATTGATATTGCAAAAATAATATTTTCCATTTTATAACACTGTTCTATGTGAAAATTTACAGTTGGATTTTTCCAGATAGGTTAGGAAAAAATTTAAAGTTCATTTAATTGATGATTCAATGATATATGATATTGAAAAATTCTTTCTTGAAAGGGGGATACTTGTCGAAGAAAGAGTGATCAAGGAGATTGAGAAAAGGGGAGGCTTAGTTTATCTGGAAAAGATACAAAGCAAACTGAATTTCCAGAACCCAGTCTTTACATTCAGAGACTTGCCTGCTGACAATGAGTTTTCAATAGTAAAGGAGTTCCATCTCAACGGTTTTCCCGGAATAAGCGGATCATTTGTTGATATTTTCCAGAGCAGGTTCAATATTCTTTCCAGGAAAATAAAGTTAAGGTCACTTTCACATCACTTTGTTTCAATTAAGAAGGCCAAGCTCTCAAGTGATACGGTGGATACCATTGGCATAGTAGTGGATTCATCCGTATCAAAGAAGGGGTACAAAATAATTGAAATAGAGGATCAGGAGGATTCCATAAAGGTGATACTTGGTCAGAAATTCAATGATCTCATATTTCATGATGAAGTTATAGGGGTTACAGGAAAAATCAGCAAGGACAAGAATGCTATATTTGCAGAGTCAATAGTCAGACCGGAACTTGAGAGAAGGAAAGAAATATATGAGAGTGGACAGAACGTTTTGGTTATATCTGACATTCATGTGGGATCAAAAAATTTTATGAATGATAATTTCAATAATATGATAGAATATGCAAACAATAGCAATGTTTCGTACATCATAATGAATGGAGACCTTGTTGATGGCATAGGTGTTTACCCTGACCAGGAAAAGGACCTTGAGATTCAGGATATAATAAAGCAGTACAAGAGGCTTTCAGAGCTAATTTCCAGAATCAATAGAAACATTAAGGTGATACTTATCCCGGGAAATCATGATATGGTATATCCCACCGAACCCCAGAATCCGCTTCCAAAGGAAATAAATGAGCTCTTCCCACCTAATGTCATTTCCCTTTCCAATCCTGTTTGGGTGGAAATTGGGAGGAGAACATTTCTGCTTTATCACGGAACTTCAATAATGGACTTTGTGGAATCGATGCCAGGAACGTCATTGAATGACTCTGACAAGGTTATGAAGGAGATGCTGAGACGTGGCCACCTCGCTCCCATATACGGTAAGAATCTTTCATTCATACCACTGAAGGAGGACTATTATGTCATTGATCCTGTCCCGGATGTATTCATCACAGGACACATCCATGACCATTCAATTGCAACATACAGAGGGATACTTGCAGTTAATGCCTCCACATTTCAGGAACAAACAGATTATCAAAAGATGATGAACTTCAATCCAAGACCTGGAATTGGTACCCTGATAGATACCTCTGATCTTAGTTACAAGCTGGTGAAATTCTGAAAGGTTGGGGAGACAGGCTTAGTGAGGATGGTCTCATAAAGGATGAAAAAGTTATTCACGTGATGAATGCTGTAGACAGGAGAGACTTTCTTCCTGATAATGTCCAGAAATATTCTGACATTGACGAACCTCTAGATATTCCACATGGCCAGACACAGTCAGCGCCTCACATGAATGGAATTTTCTTAGAAATTTCAGGAGTAATAGAAAGTGATGAAGTTCTAGAAATTGGGACAGGGACAGGTTATCTGACCACAATGCTGGGATTTCTTGCCAAACGAGTGATATCTGTTGAGATATTCACTGATCTTGCCATTTACGCTATGCAAAACATAAAAAAATATGGACTGAAAAATGTGGAAATAATCAACGCGAATATCAATCAAATTTGCTTCAACTGTAAATTCTCTCTTGTAATATCTGCAGCCAGCTTCAGTTCTAAACCTATTTTCATATATGAAAAGCTGAAGGCAAATGGAAGAATGATCTACCCGCTTGGCCGCTATATCCCACAGTCCCTGATAATTTATAAAAATGGTAAAGAGAATAAAATAGGAAACGTTGCATTCGTCAATATTATAGATTAACCATCTGATATTCCATCTTGAGTTACCATAATTACTGCTTCGCCTTCAGGAAGATGGGGTGAATCTATGAGCCTTGCAATCCTCTTTCCTCCCTTAGATTTTCTGAGATAAACCCTGTATGTTGAAGCATGACCTACTATATTTCCTCCAACAGAGGTGGTTGGATCTCCAAAAAATACATCTGGTCTTGCAGCTACCTGGTTTGTGACTGCTATGGCAGCATTGTAAATGTCACCGAATCTCAGTAAATCGTGCATATGCTTGTTCAAAAGCTGCTGTCTTTCCGCAAGTGTTCCCCTTCCGGTGTATTCCGCCCTGAAGTGGGCCGTGAGCGAATCAACGATCAGCATCCTCACAGGGAATTTCTCAGTGAGTTCATACGCCTTTTCCACAAGCAGAATCTGATGGCTTGAATTGTAAGCCCTTGCAACGTGTATTTTCTTCAGCACCTCCGTAGGATCAAGTTCCAAATGTTTTGACATCTGAACTATCCTTTCCGGTCTGAATGTGTTTTCAGTATCTATGAAAAGAACATGACCATCCAGACCCATCTTATCAAGGGGAAGAGTTGCATTTACTGCGAGTTGATGCATGACCTGAGTCTTTCCGGAAGCAAATTCTCCAAAAAATTCTGTTATGGCACTGGTTTCAATTCCTCCACCCAGTAAATCATCCAGCGCCTTTGATCCTGTTGTTAGTCTTTTGATTTCCTTTCTCTTTTCCAGTAGCACATCACCAGATTCAAAATTCCCAATATCTGCTGCCTTTCTGGCTGCAATTATTATTTTGGCAGCCACGTTTTCTCCTATTTCGGCTGCATCAGAAACATCCTTCGGTGATGCCACGGCTAGACTCATTATGTCGTTGAATCCAGCTTCCTTTAACTTCTCGGCAATCGAATCACCCACTCCTGGAAGATCTTCTATCTCCTTGATTTTCTTACCTTTATCTGCCATATACAAGCTCTCCTATTCTAAGAGATTTATCGGTCTGATTTATACTATCCTCCTTTCCCTTCAATTGAAGCATTGATCTTATTGCATCGATGTTCTCAGGCACCACATCGCTTTCCTGATGAATTCCCTGATAGTAAAATAATTCATTTCCCTTAACACTCACTGCATCCTTCCACAGGACTATCTCATATAGATCGGATCTGCTCCTCCCGCTCTCTCTAGCTATTTCCATCAGCTGACCTGTGCTCTTGACATCGTCCTTTCCTGAGACAAACATAATCCTCTTGTATTTTTTCCATTCATTCACTATTTTTTCCTTCTCAGGCTCGTTATCAAAAATAATGTTAACAAAATGAACGTGCATCAAGGTTGTTGGTACCTTGACTGCCATAGTCTGTATATCCAGCCCCTTCAACACAGATGCAACATCTGGACCATGATGGCTTGGAATTTTCAGATCTGGTTCTATTGAGTTGATAGGCCCTTTTTTATGGTCATTGGGATCTGTTGCCCTTCTCACAAGGTTTGCCCTTACCTTGAAATTTCCCAGAGACTTCAGAGGATAGATAGTCCTTATCAACCCAGTTGTATTGCAGGAAACCACCCTCACATAATCCTTTCCCCAGGCTTCATTGAAGTTGGCATATGAATTGAAAGAAAGATTGGTAAGTTCGTGATCTTCCCCACCTTGAAATATCGCCTTGATCTTGTGACTCTCATAAACAGGTTTATTCTCCTTTCCAACATCATCAGGTGTTGCATCAACAATAATCTCAGAATCATCGATCAGATTTTCAAGATATCCTTCTACCTTAATCCCTGCATCATCAAATAGCTTCTTTGACTTAGGATCTGGTACAAAAATCTTGTACTTCCTGCTTGCAACAAATGCCATGTAGTCAGGCTTTGTCTTAACAATTCCTGAAACACTCATATCATTCTGCAATGAAACAGCATCGGCTACCCTCTTTCCAATGGTCCCATAACCGTTAATGCCAACCTTTACCATTTGAACATCAATTGTTAAATAACAATAAGCTTAAAACAGTTTCTTAAAAAAAGAATTTCGATGGGAAGAGAAATATTCCAACTTAGGAGGTGATCCATCCGCAGGTTCCCCTACGGATACCTTGTTATGACTTAGCCC
>CAZIOW010000015.1:10839-37838 GCA_964541025.1 uncultured Thermoplasmatales archaeon | reverse complement strand
CGAAATTCATAAGAAGAACTATCAAAAGTATTTTCCAGTTCTTTACAGCTTTTGCAAGCCCACTTACATTCATCATTACCATCATTGGGAAAATCATAATGATGATTGCTACCATTTCCAGGGATTTTACTGCACTGAGATTCTGATGCACAGGTTGGGCGTACTTTAATCCCAAAACAAATGCAATAACGATGGATATTGCAACATAAACCCCCAAAAATCTGTCGAGGTGGTCTCTTAGTTTTACTAATTTTGATTCAGAGGTCATAAGACCTTTACATAGAATGTAAATAAAGATATTTTACGCAAAAAATTGAAAAGAAGGGATTCTTTAACACAAATTATTTATCCAGTTTTAAGCTTGAAACAAAATTATAAATAATGGGATACTGGTTCCATTGAGGTGATCTTCAACCTATTATCTTCCAAATCCTTTCGGGAGAAATTTTTCCCTTTAAGTGAAAATGTATTACCTTCATATCATTTCTCAGTTCATAATATCTGTTTAATTCATATATAATGAATTAAAATCAATCCTATTATCCGGTTAACCAACCAGGTTTTCATTGCTATATAGTTAGATTTCCCATTTTCTTGAATAATATGGGAAGAGGAGAAATAATAATTATACCTATTCCCAGGATAACAAAACTTCCACCATATCCAAATGCTTGAATTATCAGACCACCTATCATACCAGAAACAGAGACGATAGCAACGCTGAAAGTATTGAAGGTACCCTGAATCCTTGCCATCATATCAGAGGGAATAATTTTTAATAATGCAGTTCCAACTACAACATTAGTTATTCCTATTGAAAATCCAATTATTAGCGTAGGCAAAATTACAATCATTATAGCCCTTATAAAATATATGGAAACAAGAGAAAATCCCACTGTAACTAGATTGACTAAGGTAATTGGACCAACTCTTCCAGATAGTATTCTTGCAAACGAAGAACCACCGATGATTCCAATAAGTAAGGATACAAATATAAGCGAAACATAAATAGGAGGGAGTTTAAAATGCACCTGTACAAGAGCAATAAATATTATTCCTGCCATTCCGAAAATAAAATTAACAATAATTGCAATAATCATTATTTGGACAATGGCTCTGTTCTTCTTCACAAAATTCATTCCCTCGATGATGGTGGAAGAAATATTTTCTTCTACATTTTCAACAGTTGTCTCTGCATTTATTATAAAAATTATAGGAGTAACTGATAAAAGGAAAACTACAAAAAGGGCCAAGAATGCACCTGAAAAGCCCATCTGAATAAGGAATCCAGATGCAATATAGCCTATTCCTTCTGCTAGGGAGTTCACTGTATTCTGAGACGAACTTCCGTATTTATACTGTGATTCGCTGAGGAATTCCTTTGTCCAAGATGCTCTTATTGAATTAAGAATATCGGATGTAAAACCTATCAAAAAAGCAGAGATAAATATGGCAATAATGACTATTAATTGATTTCCAAAAAATATGCCAATAAATATTAATAACATGGAAATAGCCCTAAAAAAAGAGGCAACAATGGCCAGGTTTTTCTTTCTAGAAATTTTATCAACGTATGCTCCAACAACAAAACTTAGGAAAAGGGGAAATGCCATCATCCCATCGGCAAGTCCAGAAAGGAAGGGCGAGTGTGTAATATATAGTACAACCCAAATAATAACAAGATCAAAAGTGGAAAATCCGAACCTTGAAAATCCAGAGTTTACTAATAGCATTTTGAAATTTCTGTTTGATTTTGGATTATTATCATTGTTATACATATAATCCCAAATTATAGGTAAATTTAAATCTTATATATAAATTATTTGAAAATGGTAGAAACACAAGAAGAAAAAACAAAAATTATACATACCCTCCTTGAAACCTATAAGAATAAGACAAAATCTTCTATAATTGCTCTCCTACTCAAGAATAAAATGATGAACGTCACACAGATTTCTAAATATGTGAAGACATCAAGGGCGAATCTTTACAGGACTGTAAAGGAAATGGTACAGGATGGAATATTATTATCAGCTGAGTCCAGAATAATTAGAAACTATGTTGAAAAATACTACAAACTCAATATTTCCATGCTCGATAAAATAAGATATAATGATCTCTATTCCGAAATAAACAAGTTGGACAACGAAAGTTTGAAGGATGTTCTTACATCAGTGATAATGGCTAATTCAATACTGTTGAATACAATTGCACAAGAGATTAACTTATTAGAACCAAAAGAAATGGAAGATGTAATAACAAAAATGAAAGAAATGATGATGTTATCCCTTTCAACTGTTACAGACAAAGGATTACTGAAATTTAATTCAATGATGAGAGAATTCATAAAGGAATATGAGGCAAATGCCCCAGAAAATATAGATGATGAGAATAATCTTATCATGATTTTTACATTTCCATTGCTAGGGTTTAAAAATATAATATGACATATGGCAGACAAAATTAAATACAATGACTTCATGTATTCATTAATGACATTTGAAAATGTGTCAGACAATAAAGTCACAAATTCAGGTACGACTGAACTCTTGGCTATCTTTGATGGCAGGATGCCATGGTATATAATATTTGCAGGATTCTTATTCCTATCGTCTACAGTAGCAATATTCCTGCAGGTATATTCCTCATCCATGGATATCTCAAAATTTATATCCATGGCAGGTGTCGGAGGCTATCTTATTTATTCATCAGTACTTATCATAGTCATAGGCCTTTTACTCAGGGGATCAACCAGCATGGGAAAAAGATATGAGAATTTCAATTCCCAGAATATGAGGGTATTTCTCATCATATCATTGATGATAATAATCCTCACGGTATTCCCACTTCTTAACCTGGTATCAGTTCTTTTCTCTCCTTTCCTCCTGATTGAAATTATGTATAGTTCACTTTCCATCATCCTATTTTTTTCAATAATAAAGGCATTATTTGTTTCTTAGATTCCAGAATTTATACTTTTAGATTATATTTAATTTCTATCCATCAACCAATATTTATAATACCAAATTTGAGAAGTTTTCAGAGTTGTGTCTTCTTTCATTGAATGTTTCAACATATTTAACGCTGAATAGATTCTCCAATATGGCGGATGAAGACAGATCATATTATTTATAAGTAAATTAATTGAACCTAAATGAATGTTTTTGACCCTTTAAAAATAAGAGGAGTTATTTCCAGGAATAGGATAATGATGTCTCCTATGTGCATGTACTCATCTGCGGATGGATGTGCTAACGATTTCCATTTATTCCACTACACCACGAGGGCAATGGGCGGCGCAGGAATAATTATGATAGAAGCAACTGCCATAGATCCGTCTGGATTAATAAGCCCGGACGATCTAAGACTTTATAATGAGAAACAAATGGAAAGTTTTAAGAAACTTTCAAAACCGATAAAATCCTATGGGGCATTAGTTGGAATTCAGTTAGCTCATGCTGGAAGGAAAGCAGGGACTTATGCACCGAATAAGGGACATGGGAAAATTCCTATTGGAAAAGGAGGATGGACAAATATTTCTCCTTCTCCAATTCAATACACGAGCAACTGGCCCATCCCTAGGGAAATGGATATAAATGATATAGAGCAAACTGTGAAGAATTTTGGAAGTTCAGCAGAATTGGCAGAAAGGGCTAACATAGATATTGTGGAAATCCACGCAGCTCATGGCTATCTGATACACGAATTTTTATCGCCAATTACAAACAAAAGAAATGACCTCTATGGAGGTACCATAGAAGGGCGAATTAGATTTTTATTGGAAATTGTAAATGAGATCAGGTCAAGAATAAGAGAAGACACTCCACTATTTGTAAGAATATCTGGTAATGATTTTCACGATGGAGGATGGACGATTGAGGATTCTGCATTCCTCGCAAGGGAGCTGTATAAGAACGGTGTTGATTTGATAGACTGTTCATCTGGGGGGATAATTCCCGGAATCAAAATACCTAATACTGAAGCCTACAACTTAGATATTTCAAAGGCCATTAAGAAAAACTCGGAAATATTGACATCGGTTGTTGGAAACATTAACTCTATGGATATGATGAATTCAATAGTTGACCAAAATTATGCGGATATGGTGACATTAGGGCGACTTCTCCTCAGAGATCCTTACTGGCCTGCAAGAAATGCCTCAAATTATTTTTCAAAGTCTTTTTTCCCACTTCAGTACAGGGATGGTTTTCGATAAAAATTAAGGGTTAATATTTTTCAAATACTCCCTTAAACTTCTCTTATCAATTTTACCAGTGCTGGTGAGTGGAATTTCTTTCAATTCAATGAATTTATCCGGTATCCACCATTCCTTAATCTTGCCATCGCGAACTTTTTCCAATAACGCTTCTTTAATTCCAATTTCTGAAAATTGTTTCCCGGCCTTGTTTTTACGAAGCACCAGGGTCTTTCACCCCATTTAATATATTCCTTACCAACAACTGCAGCCATTTCAACAATTTCCATATCTGAAATTACATTCTCTATAATAGCACTTGGTATGAACTCCGCACCACTCTTTATCATATCCTTGATCCTATCAGAAATCCTTACATTTCCTTCAGAATCAATGAATCCAGCATCTCCCGGTTTAAACCAGCCATCATCTGTATAGTCCCTTTTTGACTCCTTTTCACTGTTAAAATATCCACTTGGAATCCAAGGAGCTCTAAATTTAATCTCTCCTCCTGTTTCCAGATCAAATTCAAATTCTGTAAAGTGGGCATGGGTTATAGAATTAGTGGAAATTCCATATTCCAGGTTTCTGTCCCTAGGGTATTCATTCTTAAGGGTTCCTATTCCTGCAATGAGGCCATCAGTAAAGCCATATATTGATGTCAATTCTATTCCCTTCTTAATCGCCATATTGACAAGGCCAGATGGCATTGCAGCACCTCCTATCAGTATCTTCATTCCTTCTAGTTTTTCAGATTCTTTTGTCGATAAGAGTGAATAAAGCATTGTTGGTACCATGCTCATCCACGTTACCTTCTCCTTCTCAATTAAATCCAATGTGCTGCGAGGATCAAATTTACCATCCATTACGTAACGGGAACCAATCATCGTAGACATGAAAAGAGTTCCCCATGACCATAAATGATGGTACGGTATAAGAGAGAAAATACGATCCTTCGAGGAAATGCTTGAGTTACCTTCATATGAAAAGAGCATGGTAAGAATGGACCATATTTCCAGGACTATATCTTTCTGAGTATAAATAATTCCTTTGGTTCATCTGTTGTTCCAGAAGTGAATGGAACCGAAGCATTATCATTTTCTAAGGATCCTGGGAATCATTTATGATTTTCATTTGTCATCATATCTTTCAACTTATTTTTCCCCAGAAAAGTTAAAAAAAACTATATATGAAATATTTAAGTACAAAAATATCCATTATTTAATTATGGTAGGAGGATTCACAGGAAAAATATTAAGGGTCAATCTTGACAATCTTAATATTACCATCGAAAATACAAATATGAATTGGGCCAGGGATTATATCGGGGGCCAAGGACTTGCTACAAGATATTTTGTTGAAGAGGTGGACCCAAAAATAGACCCTTTTGACCCTAATAATGAATTGATTATTGCTCCCGGACCTTTAACTGGGACAAGTGCCCCAACTGCATCAAGGTATATGGCAGTCACGAAGAGTCCACTTACAGGAACCATTACAAGGAGCAATTCTGGAGGGTTCTTCGGAGCTAAATTGAAGCATTCTGGTTTTGATATGATTATCATAAGGGGTAAGGCAAAGAAGCCAGTTTACTTGGTAGCTGATAATGGAAGTGCCTATTTGAAAGACGCGAGTCATATTTGGGGAAAGGATGTATTTGAGACCGACGATATACTGAAAAAGGAAGTAAATGGAAATGTATCAGTAGCATGTATAGGACCTGCCGGAGAAAATCTTGTGAAATTTGCTTCTATCATCAATGATAAGCACAGGGCCGCTGGAAGAAATGGAGTAGGGGCTGTTATGGGATCCAAGAATCTGAAGGCAATTGTTGCTGGAAATGGAAAGATGCCTGCAATTGCTGACAGGAAGAACTATCCGGAAGTACTTGCAAAAATGCTTCAAAAACTTAAGGAAAATCCAGTGACATCACAGGGTCTCACAAACTATGGGACCGAGGTGCTTACAAACATCATCAACGCAAGCGGTATTTATTCGAATAAAAATAGCAGCGAATCTGGAGAGGATAATCTGGCGGACGATGTAAGTGGAGAAACACTTGCAAAGACTTATCTTCTGAGAAATGCGTCCTGTTTCGCCTGTCCTATTCATTGCGGCAGGGTGGTGAAATTCAACGAGAGGGAAAGTGAAGGCCCTGAGTATGAGTCAACATGGGCATTAGGTCCAAATACAGGAATCCACGATTTTTACCCAATAATAGCTGCAAATGATAATGCGGACAGACTAGGATATGATACAATAAGTGCAGGTTTGACTTTTTCATCTGCAATGGAAATGTATGAAAAGGGAATAATTCCTCAGAAGGACATTGGTCCAACAAAGTACATTTTTGGAAATCCATCTGCCCTGCTAGAAATGAGTGTAAAGGTAGCATACAGAAAGGATTTTGGGGATGCTCTTGCAGAGGGGTCTATGAGACTGGCTGAGAAATATGGACATCCAGAGTATTCAATGAGTGTTAAGGGGCAAGAAATAGCAGCATATGATCCGAGGGGTGTATGGGGTATGGCCCTTGAATATGCAACCAGCAATATAGGAGGTTCACACATGAGGGCTTATACAATTTCTAACGAAATTCTGAATGTTGAACCTGTTTCAAATCCTACAGAGCTCAAAGGAAAAGCAGAATTAGTCAAGTATGTGCAGGATTTCACAGAGGTTATGGATTGCTCCGGCCTATGTCAGTTTCCATCTTTTGCATTAAATCTTGATGACTACCTGGAACTAATAAATTCAGTTACTGGATTTGAATATTCAAAGGAAGAGATTATGAAGGCAGCCGAAAGAAACTGGAACCTAGAAAGATTATTCAATCTTAAAGCTGGGATTTCCCCTGATCAGGATAAATTGCCCGAGAGATTCCTCAAAGAACCAATGCCCAAGGGTCCTAACAAGGGTAAAGTGGTTCCTTTAAAAGAGCTTTTGAAAGATTATTACAGGGTCAGAGGATGGGATGAAAGAGGGGTGCCTGCAGATTCAATGATTGAAAGTTTGGACCTTGGTTTTTACAAACTTTAACCTCCTGCCACCGGGGGGAACAGATCAATGATGTCCTCCCCGCTTATTTTTGTGTCCAGTCCATTTAAAAATTTTATATTTTTGCCATTGAGAAGTATTATGATATTTTCCCTCATATTACCCTTTTCATCTCTCATAATCTTAATGTAACTTCCACTTCCAATATTTTCAAGATATTCAAGAACATCCCTGATTGAGGGTGCATTTACAACAAGATCATTTTTACCGAATATCTCTCTTAAATTTGCGTAAAATCTTACGAGTACCATTTATAGACTTAATTGATAATATATTCTTTATATTTGCTCCTATCAGACTCATGGTATTAATAGAGACAGTGTAATTCATCTTCATTTACATTCAATTGTTACAAGCAACAAAATCTAGCTTTTTGTCAAAATAATGGTATAAATCATTATTAGTCATCATAAAATCATCATTGGATGAAAAATCACTCAGAAAATTTAACTATCATCGGTGGCGGGACTATAGGTATATCAATAGCAATACCATTGAGCCAGAATGGATATAATGTAACTGTTACTAGAAGGAATACAGAAAAAATCAGGGAATTAAAGGGCTTTGGAATTGAAATATCTGGTGACAACTTTGAGTCAGCTAAAAAATCGAACATAGTTATATTTGCGTTAAAACCTTATGATATAATACCTGAGATTGAAAAATTGAAGAAAATATTGGAAGGCAAGATAGTAATATCCATGGCTGCAGCGATATCTCTTTCTCAGATGAATGAGATTCTTAAAAAATCATATCTAGTAAGGGCTATGACCAATATAGCAGCTAAGGTCAGCTCAGGGTTCACGCCCTTTGCAGTCCTCAATAAAGATGAAAAGATGATTAAAAAGGTTGAGTCAGTACTGAGATCATTCGGTGAAACACAGCTCGTGGAGGAAAAATACATGGATGCTCTAACTGCACTGAGCGGCAGCGGTCCCGCTTACATTCTGACTATAATTGAAGCGATGATGTACGGTGGTCTGAAGGTTGGTCTGCCAAGAGACCTTGCACTCAAAGCTTCATACCAGACTGTTCTGGGCTCCGCAAAACTCTTAGCGGAGAGCACAGAACACCCATCAGTTTTAAAAGAGAAGGTTATAACTCCAGGCGGTGTGACAATAGAGGGAATATTTGAGCTTGAAGATCTTAGATTAAGAACGGCCATAATGAGAGCAATAGAATCATCGACTAAAAAATCAAATGAAATTTCCAAAACTATAGAAGAAAAAATTAGGAAAAAGGAATAATTCACTTAAAATAAGGCGCCCTGAATTTGACACCTTTCTTTATCATGTTGATGCTGTCTTCGTATCCTGCATCAGCGTGCCTCAGAACTCCGGATCCCGGATCTGCATTCAGAACCCTCTTCAGCCTCTCTTCTGCTGACAGTGTACCATCTGCTACGACAACAAATCCAGCATGTATACTGTTGCCTATACCAGTGCCCCCTCCATGATGAACGCTTACCCAGGAGGCACCTGAGACAGCATTCAGGAGTGCATTCAGAATTGGCCAATCCGCAATAGCATCGCTACCGTCCTTCATCTTCTCAGTTTCCCTGAATGGAGATGCTACTGAACCGGTATCGTGGTGATCTCTTCCTATTGCAACAGGTGCTGATAACTCGCCATCCCTGACCATTTGATTAATCATCAGGCCAATTTCTTCTCTTTGTCCATATTTTGCATAGCATATCCTTGCCGGAAGTCCCTGAAAGTGGACCTGATCCTTTGCAAGTTTTATCCATTTCACAAGATGCTCATCATCCTTGAATTTTCTGATTATGGCATCATCAATAGCGAAAATATCTGATGCCTCTCCTGAAAGTGCAAGCCATCTGAATGGTCCGGAGCCTATTGCAAATAGATCTCTGAGGTAGGCAGGCACATATCCTGGAATATCGAATGCCCTTTTGTAACCGAATTCCTGTGCCCTTGTTCTCAGGTTATTGCCATAGTCAAATGTCTTGGCTCCATTATCCTGGAACCAGACTATTGCCTTGACTTCCTTCACTATGCTTTCATAGACCTTCTTTTTGTATTCCTCTGGATTCTTCTTTCTGAATTCATCCGCGCTCTTCACAGAATACCCTTCGGGAATATAACCAAGATTCAAGTCATGTGCAGCAGTCTGGTCTGTGACAACATCAGGAACTATACCTCTGTTCTTCAACTCTTCATATATGGTTGCAGCATTTCCAAGGATTGCAACGGATGTTGCCTTTCCATCTGCAAGGGCCTCTTCTTTCATCTTAAGGGCCTCATCAAGGGAATCTGTCCAGCTGTCAAGGTACTTATCCCTCAACCTCCTGTTGATCTTCTCCATATCAACCTCCACGACCACTGCCACTCCATGATTCATCTTTATTGCCAGAGGTTGAGCTCCTCCCATTTCACCTAGTCCTGATGAGAGAACCCATTTCCCAGCAAGGGAATCCTTTCCGAACTCCTTCCTTGCAAGAGCTGAGAGGGTTTCATATGTCCCCTGCAGAACACCCTGTGTACCAATGTATATCCAGGACCCTGCGGTCATCTGGCCGAACATTGTGAGTCCTTTTGCTTCAAGGTCCCAGAATATATCATCAGTTGCCCACCTCGGAACTATCTGTGCATTGACTATGAGCACTCTGGGAGATATTTCGAATGTTTTGAAAACTCCAACAGGTTTGCCTGACTGTATCAGAAGAGTTTCATCATTCTCGAGTATCTTGAGATTCTCTATTATCTTGTCGAAGGCCTCCCAGTTCCTCGCTGCCTTACCCTTTCCTCCGTAAACGATTAGATTATCGGGATCCTTAGCAACCATTGGATCCAAATTATTCATTATGAGTCTTAGAGCTGCCTCCTGCTGCCAGCCCTTGGTATTCAACTTGCTACCTCTAGGTGCATGTATTTCTCTATGCATAAGTATCAGATGATGATGCAAAAGAAGGTCAAATTATTTTTCATAATACTTTCTTTATAGGGAAAAAATTGATAATATAAAGAAAAGTCAACCTTGACTTACAGTATACCCGAGTTTTACTGCCTTTCTCACAGCATTCTCATAGCCTGCAATTCCTATAAACACCACTGATAGAATCACAAGTATAAATCCAATTCCAAGATGGTGAAGATTATGGACCAAAATGGGTGTTGTTATGGAATAGTTGAGTATCTGAGGATATACTATTGAGAGAATCCCGCCGGCAACGAAAACCAATCCACCGTAGGCGAGGACCCAGGAACTTATACCCCTCGATACATAATTAAGTCCATCCCTTGACAGTTTCTTCACCTTAGTTATCCAGGTTCCAAAGGCTGCCCCGAATAAGACCTGCATTGCCATTGTCCCAAGCCCAAACAACATTCCCGGTAACCATGCAACATATGCATTAGGCATAGAGGGGGATATAACGGTAAAGAGGATCAATGCGAAAGCTCCAAATCCAAAACCTGCAATCAGCCCGTGAACAAAAGCAAGTTTAAGTGGGACAGGCCTCAGATCATGATGTTCTGAATCTATCGGGTTGATTTTGTGCTGCATTTCGAGTTCTTGATCGTGGCTCCCTTTTTTATGGATTCCAAATAGATGTGACAATGACTCCTCTATTAGATGGAAATGAGGGTACCTTAGCTTTCTCATTATATACAGTCCGGAAAGTGCCATCACTGATCCAACAACTACATATATTATCCCATCATAGAATGGAAGGAAGAAAACAGGTGCAAGCGCAAAAAATGCAACCTCGCTCAGGATAGCTCTTTGTACTGTGAACCCGAGTGAAAATATAAGACCGGCTTTTGCACCTCCTCTCCTGCCAGTTGTTCCTACAGCGTATGAAAATGTGATTGGCCAGGTGTGCTCATCTGGTGTAATACCGTGTATTATGCCAAGAAGAAATGAAATTAGAAGAGCAGAATAAATATCAGTGTAAATAGGATTATACAGATTGATATTCATTTGTCTCCACCCTCCTTATCCTTTTTCCGTGAGGGCAGGTATCTGGTCTCCCAAGAAGCCTATCCATCTCAGAAACTAAATTCTCAGAAACAAGATAATCATAACCAGCTGCTTCAGTACAAGAATCTATATCTGACTCACCAGATTCCTTCAGAGCGCATTCTATGATCCTGTGGGCATATACTATCATTGAATATCTCTTTAATCCCTCTTCCGTCGGAATTATCATTCCCCTGTTGCTTTTCAGTATTCCCTTCTTTTCGAGTCTCTTCACAAGATCCAGGGCAGTTGGAGATTTTATTTTAAGTTTCCTGGATAGGTCTGCAAGCCTGATAGGGAAACCTTTTGAACTATTTTCAACCACAATAACAAGGCAGTCCCTCTCTTTCCTTGTAATATTCTGGTTTTTCACATATTAGTATTACACTAATATATTTAGATATTATCTTATATGACCCTTAAATAGTGATTGGAAAGAAATCAGAAATATTTCTTGAAATATTCAACCAGAAGCACAGATGGATCTAGTGTCTCAGAAATTATGCTCCTTACCTTATCATAATTTTTTGGTTCATTGACAATTGCTATCATTTTCTTGTCAAGCTCATTTCCATATTTATTCCTGATAGAGAGAGCGTTTATTATATTCTTTCCGTCGTCACTGTACCCGAGTATAATCTTTCTTGCTCTTTTGAGATTGAATCTCTTAATTATAATGTCCATATCATTCTCAACCTCGGTAAAGATTCCTGAATCCTCAAGTTCCTTATCAATTACCGGATCATCCTTGGCTATTATGACCAGCTCGTCCTTGGATATCATGTACTTAACTAAGGGCTTTAGTATGGGGGAATAACCTATGAGAATTATGTAATCTTCAAGCCTCTCGCTCTCAATCCGCTCCAGTAAACTCACCACCCTCTTTCCTCTGTTATATATCAACGGTGCTATTATAACTGTTGTTGACCCAAAGAATGTTCCAAGACCAAGTATTGCAAGGCTTATTGTGAACAGTCTTGATACATGGGTGTAAGGTATTATATCACCGAAGCCCAGCGTTGTGACTACCTCTCCTGTGTAGTATAAAGCTGTTACAGGATTGTCTATGCTTGGATGGAACTGATTACCTAAAATGAGAGATCCAAGGACACCGTAGAACATCACAATGATTATAGCAACTATTGAAATTGAAATCTCAGGTTTATCAAAGAATCTTGTTGGGAAATTATAGTATCTGTGAAATAGTATGAGTGAAATTGCAGTCAATATTGCCAGAATGATCAGTGGAAAATAAAGGGGATAAAAGAAGAGTGTTAAGGAAAAAAATTCTATTATCAGGAGTGTCAGAGAAATAAGAGCCAGATAAAGAGAATATCTTACTCTAAGAAAAAGTCCCCTGTATGCAATTATCATTATGACAAATATAAGAATCATGAAAGGAACTGGTGAGAAAAAGGATCTGACAGAAATGAGACTGAATTTTAATCCACTATAGGAGAAAAAAATGGTGAATCCAAGTACAATTATTGTTACAAGAAACATTAGATTGGAAGGAGCTGAGATCCTTTTTGACGTACTCACTCCTTAATATAATTAAATCGCTTAAAATTCTTTTCATGCATTACAGTTACGAATTCAGAAAATTTTATAAGCTAATTTTGGCTCGAAAAAAATGTGAGAATTCTTATTTTCAGTGATATACATTCTAACAAGTATGCTATGAGGGAAATTATGAAGGAAAAATTTGACGAGGCTATTTTTCTGGGGGATATTGTCGATTATGGCCCAGATCCATCTGAGACCTTGGACATGGTGAAAAGTATTGCAAAATATATGGTAATGGGAAACCATGATTATGCTGCAGCTTTCAATAAGGATTGCATGTGTTCTCAGGAGAACCATGAGCTCTCAGTATATACAAGGGAGAACATTACATTGAAGGAATTGGGCAAGGATGATATAAACTTCCTGAAGAAAATTCCTGAGAATCTTGATATAGAGATTGATGGTGTTACAATGTCAGTTGTTCATGGATCACCATCAAATCATCTCTATGGTTACCTTTATCCATGGAACATGTCAAGGGAAAATTTCAGGACACCTTTTGGTGGTTATGTGGATGAAGGAATGATTTTAATTGGACATACTCATTTTCAGTTTCTGGTCCCTTTTGGCAAGATGACCTTGATTAATCCAGGGTCATCAGGTCAACCTAGGGACAGTGATCCAAGGCCTTCATATGCGATTTTTGATACAGCTGAATCAAGAATTGAGATGAAACGTTTCGACTATGACAGGATATCCCTAAAAAAAGCCATTTCAGAGAAAATTGAAGATACTGTTCAGAGGGAAAAAATTCTTAATCTGTTCAAAACATTATGATTTATCTACCAGAATGCTATGCTAACAGGTGGCAGAAACAATTAAAATAGGGGAAAAATTCAGTGGTACCAACTTTGAAGCAGAGATGCTCACTAATTCCTTATACATCAGATTGAAGAACAGCAGGGTTGTCAGCAACGCATCAATGAATGGAGGGCTTATCAATGCATCTGGCATAATTAATTATTCACTGTACGGAAAGAGTGATTGCAATAACAAACCAGTTGAGTATCTCAGAAATATACTTCTTTCAAAGGGTATAGATTATTCCTATGTAGTAGGTCTGCTCACCGCTGTTAGACCGGATAGATATGTAATCTCAAAGAATGGTATGGTGACTTCATTCATATCTGCTGGTATTGATAATGCGGCTACTCCTTTAGATGGATTGAATTATTCGGGAAAGGGCACCATAAATATTATCGTGGTATCGGATGTCAAGATGACGGATGCTGCTATCATAGATGCGTTTAAGACATCTGTTGAGGCTAAAACATATTCGTTATGGACAAGGAAGGTTAAAAGTAAGTTCTCAGGGAAAATTGCAACAGGAACAATAACGGACGTAACAGCCATAGTATCCAATGAGATGGGGGAAGAATTCAAATATGCCGGGACAGGCACTGATCTTGGAAGCGCAGTATCTAAATCAATTTTTGAAGGATTGACATATGCTCTTGATAATTTTTATGGTTACAGCAGTGAAGATTAAATCTTTTAATTTAATGCGAGTTGAAAATGTTCCCAATATTCCTACTATTCAAGAAATTCAGGGCTAAACTTAAGAGTTCAGTCTACAGGGCTGCAACTGCTGCAATTGGCGTTGTAATTTATGGAACATTTTCTGAGTATTTTTTAGAGAACAATATACCATCCTCCGGTATACATTCCCTGTTTGACAGCCTGTGGTGGGTAATGCAGACAGTTACCACGGTAGGTTACGGTGATACCCCTGTGTATGGGTACCTAGGAAGGATAAACGCAATGATAATAATGATATTCGGAATCGGGAGTCTGGGATTTTTCACCGCTTCACTGGCTGCCAACCTAATGGATTTTCAACTGGCCAAGAGAATTGGTGAGGTGAGTTTAAAGATGAAGGATCACGTTATAATCTGCAATGTGGATGAAAGGATCAGAGATATAGTGAGGGAATTAACTGACAATGGCATTGAAGTTGTGATACTTGACAGGGATGACCCAAGACTAGACGGTCTTCCCTACAGTTTTGTGAAGGGAAGTGCAATGGAAGAATCTGATCTTGAAAAGGCAGGTATCAAATCATCATCAAAAATAATTGTTCTGCCCGAAAAAGATGGTGGAGATGAGTCTTCGGTAGATGCAAAATCAATACTAACCTGCATGGTCATAAAGAAAATTAACAGGAATGCTTACGTAATAATTGAACTTCTAAGGAGTGAAAACTCGGAACATGCTACAATGGCAGGTGCAGACGAGATAGTTGTTAAGGGGAGCATGAGTTCACTGATGATCTCAAATGCAGTCATCTCACCAGGCGTGAGTAAATTATTCTACGAATTGCTGCGTGGGGATGATGGTTTCCGGATAAGGGAATATTATATAGGTTCTAAATATTCAGGCAAAAACTGTGAGTCAGTTTACAAGGATTTTGAGGACGGAAGTAGGGTTGTCCTTGGATTCAGAAATGATGAGGATATCAGGATAAGGCCAGGTCCTGAAAGCACAGTCTCATGGAAATTCATAATAATAATGGAGCCTAGGGATAAATGATTCAAAACTAATGCTAGGGCTAATTTTCACAAAAAATTAAGAAAAAATTAATAAATGGAAAAAACATCTGTTAGGCATAATAGGTGAACTCAATGGCAAAATATGTTCTAGTATCAGATAACACATTAATGTATGGTTTCAGGGATTTCCCACTGCTGGATTTCCTTCCTTGTGCGCCGGTGCATTCTATTCCATCATCTGTCTACAATTTCCTTAAGGGGCCGCCATTCCCATCGCTTCCAGATGGGAGTCCCAAGTTTGCTCCGTATTCAACAAGGAAGCTGGAGGCATCCTTACTGACAAGATTCCCTCAAAAGGACATATTTGTAGCGCATAATGATTACCTCGAAAAGGCTATAAAGGACGATACCGAGGTAATAGGAGTTAGCACGATGGATCCCCTTGGCCTTGGACCGACGACAATGTCTTATTATGTCCTCTTCGGAGGAGATCTGTACGCCTGGGTGAAGAAAGAATGGGAAACACTGATTGCAAGAATCAATGCTGCCCGAAAGGGGAAAAAGGCAAAGCTATTGATTGGTGGACCCGGGGTTCTGGAGTTCACGCAGATGAGAGAAGAGCTGGACAAGGAAGGAATTGACTATGCATTCATGGGTGAGGCTGATGATATAGCCCCTGATCTTTTCCAGCAGATTGCTGAGGACAGCCTTGATTCAAGTGTATTCTATAAAGGGTATACAACATATGACGATAAATTTAGGAGGGTCTATCAGAAAGACGATAAGATTATTTCAAGATCTCTCTCAGGAAAGCTATATCCCAAGCTTGAGGAAATACCTACAATAGTTAATCCCGCAGTAAAAGGGATGATAGAAGTGATGAGGGGGTGCGGAATTGGATGTGACTTCTGCGAAGTTACTCTGAGGCCGCTTAGATACTATACCGATGAAATGATCAAAAAGGAGATTGATATAAATCTGCGTTTAGGCGGGATAACTCACGTCTGGGTTCATTCAGATGATATATGGGGATACAAGCACGATAATTTCTTCAGGCCAAATGAGGATGCTCTTGAGCATCTATTCAAGATAATAATGGAAACGCCCGGGGTGAGCGGGACAAATCCAACTCATGGTAGGATATCCATTCCGTCAGCATACCCGGAGCTCCTGGCAAAGCTCACAAACATTATGAAGGCAGGACCGGATAACTGGATAGGAATCCAAACAGGTCTTGAAACTGGGAGCGAAAGGCTTGCAAAAAAACATATGCCTAACAAGACCATGCCACTCAAGATAGGTCCAGATGGATCATGGGAAGAGATAGTATGGCAGGGAATTTATAATGAAACCAAATATTACTGGAGATCAGCTTTTACTCTGCAGGTGGGTCAACCTGAGGAAACAGATGATGATAACTGGGATACAGTTGCGATGATAAACAGGCTGAGTTATTCAAAAATTGACGATGGAAGGGATTTTGAGTTCACAGTCACTCCACTTCAGAATATACCAATGGGAAGAATAACCTCCAAGAAATTCTCACTTGACTTGCTCACAGAATCCCAACTTGCTGTTTACTATGCATCGTACAGGCATCTGGCAAGGATGGCCTCAAGAAGGGGCTATGACGAAGGTTCCGGGAACTTTTTCGTCAGGGCTGGGACAGGCTCAATTATATCATTTGGCGGGCTGCTGATGATGAAAGTTGTTGAGAACATAGCAAAGAAGAAAGGTGTTAACATCTCTAAAGTCAAGAACTACGGCTTAGAGAACAGGAGAGAATTTACATCAATCAGTTCCCTAGCACGTGCATAAAGATGCGTAATGATAATAAGATCATTCAATCCGTGGGTTTATAATGGTGACTTAAAGGAATTTATATCCCCTCCATTTGATACTATAAGCAAAGAAGAGGAAGCTATCCTGAAGGAAAAGAAGGATAACATAACACATATAACTTTGCCAGATAATGAAGAAACAGCCAGAGATATGGTCAAATTGTTAGTGTCAAGAGGCAAGCTTAAAAGAACGGAGAATTCAATTTTAATAATCATAATGGAATATGAAAGGGCAGGAATTAAATTCAAAATCCCAGGAATTATGTCAATGATAGATTCCCAGGATCCTGAAATCATAACACATGAAAGAACATTCAGAAAATTCGTTGATGAAAGGGTAAATTTAATGAGAGCAATAAACGGTCAACCGGAACCAATATTCGTTGTAACTAAAGAGAGTTCAGATCAGATAATCTACAGGATTTTGGAAAATGGATTTCCAGAATTGATAAATAATTTCAATTATAGGGGGATATCCATAAAGGTCTATAAGATATCAAAGGAGACAGCTATTGAAGAAATGAGGGGCGAATTCAATAAGTTGCATGGTATAGTAGCAGACGGGCATCACAGACTGGAAGCCTCCAAGGCTCTTTACGGTGAGACAGGCAATGAATTCTGGAGATATGTTATGTCTTTCATTGTTTCCCTCCATAATGATGGTTTGAACATTTCAGGTGTTCACAGAATTGTAAATTCCTCAATAGATTTTGATGAACTGGAAAAATGCATTTCAGAACAATTTATCGTGCATAAACGAGAGAATCATTCTGAGGGAACCATGGAAATTTACAGAAAGCATTTTTTTGAGATAAACCCCAAGAAAAGTGGTAAGGGTTTGATAGATGATCTTCCTGTTTCCCTTGTAAACAATTTGATCTTCAAAAATTGCCTGAAATGGACCGAAAATGAAATAACACGTTATGTTCACTTCATTGATTCTTATAGAGAAGTCATTGAGAAGGTAGATTCTGGGAACTATTCCTTAGGAATTATAATGCCCCCTTTTAGCAAGGATAAATTCGAGGAAATAGCGTCCCAGGGTATTCCATTTCCCCAGAAGTCAACATTCTTCAATCCAAAAATTCCCTCTGGAATTGCAATGAATTTAAATTTTTGACTTAATATGATAAATTCTGCCTCTCCATATAATACTTTTTTTCAATTTTCCTGAAATGAGATTATAGATGTAGAAAAAATAGAGGAGAATGTTATAAACTAAAAATAAACCATCACGTTCTGGTGCATTTCTAAAATTACTATATGAAATATAGAAAACGGGTAAAAGAGTAATGATATACAAATAATATCCAAAAATTATCATAATTATTGAAGAGAGGATCATCATAGAGGCAGAGATATAGTATACCATACCAAAAATGAAGACTTTATTGCTCGAGGATATTGATAAGGCAGTCTGGCGATTGCTCCATTCCAGAAATACTCTAAAACTATCTGGTGAATGCACGAAGACAGTGGCTTCCTTAACATAGGCAATCTGCAGACCCTTTCTCTTAGCAATGTTCAGTAGAGCTATATCATCAGATACAGATGATGAGAACTCTTTTAGTTCATTCTCCCCAATTAAATCACTCCTGAATGCCATTGAACCTCCCCAGGCAAACCTTGTTATCTTAGATTCCATCATTGACTCCCCGATCATCCCCCAGTACATTTTGAAATGTGACCAGAATCCTCCTCGGGGAAAAAATTTTGGAAATGTGGTAGATATTCCTATATCATTTCTTGAAAGTGGTCTTATCAATTTATTCAACCAGTTTCTATCAACCCTGATATCGGAGTCAGCAATCACGTAGCAATCAAACTCCTTGAATCTAAGTAAAGCAGAATATATAGCTCGCACCTTCCCACTGCAATTATTGCAAGATGCGTCAGAAATCATGAATTCAATTCCCTCTTTTCTTATTAAGTCAAGAGATTTATCATCTTCACTATCAGCAACTGCAATTATCCTGTAATTGCTATAGGACTGCTCTTTTAAAGATTTCAAATTGTATTCCATTTCAAAATCAATTCCCTTTACAGGTAATATTACCAATACCCTGGGATTGAAATCATCTTCATCATCATAACTCTCCCTTTTGTAACCAACTCTTCCTATTTTTATTATAAGAAGCCCGAATGATATCAAAGTATCAAATATGAGTAAAATCAGGACGAAATCGCTCAACCAATCAATAATAGGAAGGTTTAATTAAATATTATTTCGCTATTTTTGCTATATGACCTATCTGAGTTTACAAGCCAAAAAATTAAAGACTAATTGACAGACCTGCATCTTTTAAATTCATTTCTTCAATCATCATAAGATCATTTATGGCTTTTTCAGCGAAATCTGACCTGAAATCATAATCATAGACAATCATCACTTCTGCTTTACTGTCAAACTTTCGAATTCGGGCAACGTTGTTTTTTATACCAGACATTGATCTTTCAATACCAACGTATATTGAAGTTTCATTTTCTATAATTTTCAGTATCGCATTATTGATATTCACTTTATCATCAACTCTCGTGCTGGAAATTATGGTGTATAGGTATATATCTGCTCTTGTAAGGTCAACGATGGGAACAATGCTGTAAGCCCTCACAGAATTCATACTGTTCATTCTCTTCCTAACAAGTGAAGTTTTAAGTCCAAGTGTCCGAGATAACTTCAGGGAGTCTAAAGTAGGATCTTTGATCAATTCTCTTAGAATAAGTAAATCGTAATAGTTGACTTTGGTTCTAATCTCTGGAATTCTGGGTCTGTACTGCATTATTCTGTGCCCGAATTTGTTGTTCATGAAATCAGCAATGTCCAGGAGTTCTCTCTCATTTTTTGCCTGCACTTCATAAAAATCAGTTCTCTCAAGACACCGGAAAACTGACCCTATTCCCTTCAATTCAATATCAGTGGTTCCTTCATAGGCCAGAAATAAATTGACTCCACTCAAGAAATAAGGGTTGATGTGAACCCTGAAATTTTTTATTATACCATCATCATACAATTTTTTCATCCTGTAGTTAATTTTCTGTGGGGATGAACCGGTGATTTTTGAAAGTTCGGATTTGGATATACTGCCCTGCTTCAGTAGTAAAATCAATATATCTCTGTCAATATCATCCATTCAGTAAATCCATATAAAAAGGATATAAGAATATTTTTGATTCAATCTTTAAAATTAGCCTTCAAGATCTTCAGCATTGAAGGGAAATAGAATGTTCTGATTACCATAGTATCAATTGTGAGTGAAACTGCAAATGCTATTCCCATCTGTTCTAAGAACCCAACCGGTACCAATCCTAATGCTCCCAGAGAGCCTGCCAGTATAAATCCCAAGGATGTCACAACTTTACCGGAAGTTTGCATTCCCCTATTGATTCCCTCTGTGTTTCCAAATTTGTTCTGTTCTTCCCTTACCCGTGAGAAAATGAATACTGAATAATCATTTCCAAGAGACATAAGAATCACAAAAAGTATTACCGGAATAAGATAGATTATAGTCTGATGCATAATATAGTTTGAAATAAAGTATAGAATGGAAAGTGTCCAAACGATGGAAATGAATACCCCTGAAAGCGATATAATAGGATATTTTACACTTCTGAATGAAACAGCAAGAATTATAAAAATTGCGAGAGTTATTAATATACCAAGTTCAGTAAAGTCCAAATTATTTTGCCTCTCTTCATCTATAATTGATGAGGTAAGCCCTCCCACCAGTAAAGTCTTATTGGCTCTCAAATGTTCGACGTAGGAAATTGCTTTAAAAGAATAAGGGTTATAATCTATGAAAACAGTGTATAGGAAATATTTGTTATCATCTAATAAAAATGTTGTTGGTGAAATATTATGGGAAAAACTTGAGCCATTGGAATATGGGCCAACTATCTCCCTAGTACCTTCAAGTGAAAAGAGGTATGAAGTGAAATGGGAAAGTCTAATGTTTAATGAAGAGTTATTATTATTTTCACTGGGGAAGAGAACATAGACAGGGTAGATGAAATTCTCGCCGAAATAAGAGTTGAGCTTGTTCAACCCCTGTGTACTTTCTAGGTTCTGAGGTAAACCTGCATTGAAATTGTAGGTAGTAGGATACTCCGTGAAAAAATACATCGATGGAACTGCTAGCAGAATTATTATCATTACTATTGCATATGATTTCTTAAGAGACAGTTTTGAAGCTTTGTAAAAATAAGATTTCTTTATGTCAGACTCATCTTCCTTCTTTAGCCCTCTTTTCATAAATGACTTTGGACTCAAATATGAAATTATTGCGGGTAATGATGTTACCACTCCCAATAATGTTATCAGAATTGCAACAAGCAAGGTAATTCCCCATGTTTCAAAGGACTTTATAAAGGAGAACATCCCTAAACTGAATGCAACAGTCAAACCGCTAATGAGTATAGCTCGCAGTGAATTGGATAAAGGGTTATCGAGAAATTCTTCCTTTGTATTCCCGCGCTTGAGCTCGCTTCTGAATCTGTAAAGGACAAAGACCACATAATCAGTGGTAATCCCAAGTAGGACGGCTGTCAGAGTATAAGTGACAACGTATGAAACCTTGCCAGCAATAAGTCCACTAATTATAATTGCAAGATATCCAATTAATACGGTAACTGAAACCAATATTAAATTAAGTATTGATAATTTGTATGAATAAAGGGTCAAAAATACAGCGATGAATAAAATCACGTATATTGCCCCAAAGAAAGCTCCTGATTTGGAAGTTTGCTGTTGGGTCTGATAGTAGATAGCTCCGTTACCCGTAAGGTATCCGTTGTTTCCAAAACTGTCATGAACATATTTCTCAATTAGAGGGGTTGCGGCAGCTGCCGGATAAGAACCATTCTGGGAAATGTATCCCTGGGGGGCATTGAAAGTTATTAGGATTAGAGATGCTGTATCATTTGAATCAATGAATGAATCTTTAATGAAAGATGGTATACCAGATAGTCCAAAATTATTAACATAATTTAGTCCATAATCACCATTCATAAGAGCTGCCAGAAGTTCGTCAGCAGTAATATTGAACTTAAAGACTCCAGATATGAATTGAGTGGCATTATTAACAAGGCTCACTGGGAATGATGTAATATTAACATATTTCAAAACCATGGATGAATAGAACAGACTGTTGTTCCCCCTGAAATACTCAAAAGCACTTTCCTCCACTGCTAAATTAACTCTTTTCAAGGTGCTAAGATTTGAAGGAGAAGACTGAAAATTTTCCAAGAAAATCCTTTCGTATTCACTTCCATTGTATCCAGAAATGTTGGCTATTTGGCTCACTGAATAGTTACTCGAATAATTCCTATAGAAGTTTGCTGGAAAATATAGAATTAAATGGGAATAATATGAAAAATTATCATAAGCTTCAATTATATTGGTTTGTATTTTGCCAATAGTCTTATCCAGGAAGGAAGCGTATGAAGTGTAAACTGATTCTGTTCCACTGAGGTTTCTTATACCAGAATTATCAATCTCCCTTTGGAAATTTAGCACATCCTTCTCTGTCGTCATGTTATTGGGGTCTGATATTAGAAGAACGTAAAGAGTAGAATTTTGGGGGCTTGATTTAGATAAAATCGATTGAACTTGTGAAGATTCTGAATTGGAAAGTCCTGATGACGAATTTCCATAATTTATGTATGAGGTGTAATGAGTCGTCAAGGGAATCATAGCTAAAATTACTACGATCCAAATGATTATTACAATTCTTCTATGTTTCATAATAGACTTTATCATATTGTTTGGTAAAAAAAGAACAAGGTTATAAAAAATACTTAAAAAAAATTTTAAAAAAATTTAAATAGTAAATAATGAGCAGAAGCTCATATTGTGATACGTAAATTATTTATCCTTAATTTTAATTTTAGGACGGTAAAATGAAGAAGAAAATAAAGACAATAATCGTTCTAATTGTAGCAGTGGCAATAATCATACCTGTTAGCATAGTTGCCTATACCTCATATATCAATTCTTCAGAGAGTCCGTTGAATTTCATTCCATCAAATACTACTTTTCTGGTGAAAATAAATTACAATGGGTCAAGCTATTATGGATTTGGAGGGGAACAGGGGCTTGCCCTAATGCTACCATTGAGCAAGGGTATATCTGTATCAGGACAGAATTTAAGTTTCAATTCTACTAAAATTCCAGTGTCTATCTATGGAAACTACGGAGGATTTACGCTATACAACATAAGTCTTTCGGGTATCATATACAGCACCTTGGAAAATCTTACAAATAATTCAGTAGCATCAGAACTCCCTATCAATTCTATTATGAGTAATGTGACTTCATATCATCTCTATTTCTATGAGCCGTATTCAAATGAAATTGCTATAGGAAGTCTGAAGGAAATGAAGTATTCCATAAATTCTTACAATGATGGGAATAATTTTGCGTCCAGAGCAAAATATGTAAATAATCCAGGGTCTGTTGACTTTTATGTCCGTTTCAATACAACAACTGTGTGGGGTAATTCATCATCCAATTATTCCTATATTTACATACAGGGAAATCATACATTCATTTCAAATATTTACAATGAAAGCAAATATTATTCTATATTCCCCACAAATTATAAAATAAGGATGATCAACTCAACAACTATTGAAATAATAATTTCAGTGAAGTCTAATAATATAACACGGTGAATAATCAGTCATGTCCAGCAATTTTATAAAAATCTATTCCCATTTTCTTAAAAATTACTACAGATCAAAGAGCTTTTATCTTATCCTGATAATAACCATACTTGCATCACTGGTAACAAGCTACCTGACTTTCAGGTATTCTGGGAGGATAAGCAATCTTCTTCCTTCAAAACTTTCATCATTATCAAGGGTTAATGAGGAAAGCCTGATCTTATACCTGTGGGCTTATATAATGTCAAGTCTTCCTGTTTTTTCATCAGTTTTCTTCTCATCTCCTGCTATAAGTTCTGAAATGGAAAATAGAACAGCTTTTTACATATTCACGCAACCGGTTGATAGAACAGTTCTTATTTTGGGTAAATACATGGCTGCCGTTACAGCGAGCGTAATAGCAATACTTGTTTATGTGTTCGCAGAAATTATGAGCACATTCTTAGTTTTCGGTTTTATTGAAACTCAACCATTCCTTATCTCACTCCTTATGCTGATATTATTTATATTCGCAATAAGCTCATTCTCTTTCCTTTTCAGTTCACTGTTTGATAAGAATATGTATGCCTATATATCCACATTTGTGACATATTTCATTATATTTTACTCTGTCAATATTGCTCTATCGCTATTATATTCATACAATGCATTTTTCCTTCTGAATAATGCAGCTTCGATAATTGAGAGGGTTTACATAAATATAAATCCAACACTCTTCGTATCATCTTTTTCGTTGAATCCTGCAGGTATTCATGATGTTATATTATCTGCAACAGTCTTTATTCTTTACACAATTATCTCGATGCTTTTAACATTCTACATAATTGAAAAGAAGGAGGTGAAATGAGTGAATATAACACTCACTTCCGTTGAAAAATACTATGGAAACTTCAGGGCACTAGGTGAAATTAACCTTGGAATTAACAATGCTGGCGTTGTAACTGTTCTTGGACCCAATGGAGCTGGAAAGACCACGATGCTGAAGGTTATAACCGGTTTGTCAAAACCAAGAAAGGGTAAGGTGGATATAAATGGAATGGACATATTTGAAGACAGAAAGAAAGTTCTCGGCATAATGGGTGCACTCGTTGAACAACCTGAATTTTACACCTACATAAAGGGAAGCGAAATACTCTCATTTTCTGGCTCTCTAAAAGGCCTGTCTGGAGAATCACTGAAGGATGAGATAAGACGTGTTTCTGAACTGACGGGTTCTGACAAATTTCTTGACAAGAAAGTTGGAAAATATTCAAGAGGGATGAAACAGAGGCTAGGAATAGCTGTCTCACTTATCGGCAACCCACAGATACTAGTACTGGACGAGCCAACATTTGGTATAGACCCTATAGGATCACTTGAAATCAGGGAATTAATAAGACAACTGAATAGCAGAAAGGACAGAATAATTATTTTCACAACTCACGTGATAGAGGAGGCAATAACATTATCCGACAGGATAATAATACTAAATGAAGGGCATATAGAGTATGATGCAACTAATGGTGGGGATTACATCAAACTGAAGGTGGTAGGTCATATTGATACTCTCCCGCAAAATTTCAAATGTTCCAGAATTTCCGATACAGAATTTCTTTTCGATTTGAAAGAAGATGAAATTCCAGAATTCAATAAAATGATAACTTCCATGGGTAGGATAAAATTCATCGAAAGGAGTTCAGAGGTAGAGGAGACAATAAGAAAGGTTTCTATGAAAAAATAAAAAAATTATGAAATGACCAATTATTCGCCATACCTTATTCTTCTATAAAGAGCTACCGAAATACCAGTCAGTATAAAAACAGACCCGAGAGAAATCCCAACAAGCATAGCTTGGTGGTAAGGATTTAACTTTAAGGCAAACAGGGCTATGATCCAGGTTATGATGAGTATCCCGGCTATTACTGCCAGACCGGCATATGAATTATTCCCCAATTTCCTGTCTGGCAGCTGAGAAGTAACCCTTGCAGTACCCAGACCGAAGAATGCAACAGATCCGAAGCTCAGAACTAGCCTGAAAAGCTCAAAGGAATTTTCATAATTTTTAAATTCTGAGAACAATGATGATACAGCTATTATACTGATAATTAAGCCTCCTATGAATAAGTAGAATGATATTGTGATTTCTTTTGATCTTACTGAGAGTTTTCCACTTTTCCATAGCTTTGAGAATAGTAGCAGGGTACCAATTGTTATCAAGGCTGGTGGGAGAAGCACTTCCAACATAATGGCAGGGGAAATGATTACGCCCGGAGTAAATGCACCCCAGACACTCAACATAATGAGATAAACAATGCTCAGTATACCAAATGATGTTATTATGGGCCTATCAAGAGGATGAAGACTATCCCCTCTATCTATGAATGGGAGAATCAAGAAATATATTAGAGGTATAAGAGTGAAGACAGTCATTGCCTGAAGCGCTGAGGTAGGACCTTGGAAAATTGCGAAATCTACTGCCTTATAAGCAAATAGAAGGAACCAGGGCGGATAGGCTGGAATAAGGGCAGCGGAAAGGCTTGTCGGTGGAGGACCAGGAAATGGAGAAAGGAGAATAGGAACAGAAGGAAGCATACCTAATATCGATGGAATAAGAATTATAAATCCTATTGTGAACATTCCAAGTTCAATCATGTAAACAAAATTGTATGGATACCACGGTTTCATATTGTCTGTTTCATCTGTAATTGCAGGAGCTCTATAATTACTGATCTTTCCCGAAGGAAGCATTGAATTGGCTTCTGCAAGATAGAAATGATAACCGAATAGCAGAAATATAAGCGCAGCAAAAATAATATGCCATCCTAGAAATCTTGAGAAAAGACTTGTAGGTGTCCCGTTTCCGAATCCTATATTTACCAGCATGTTACCCAGATATGGTATAGACCCCGCTATCCCTTTTCCAACATCCTGGGCATCATACGATAATACATCACCAGTAAGTGAATATCCAAAATATCCGACACCAAGGGTCAAAGCCAGAAGAATGACCCCTATTATCCATTGTATCTCACGTGGTTTCTTGTAGGCTCCAACAAAATAATTTCTAAACATATGAACATAAACCAGAACTATCATAGCATACGCGCCATAAAGATGTGTTGAGAGTAAAAGAGAGCCATAAGGGACACTATTCAAAACGTACTGGGTTGCAACATAGGGATCAGATGGATTGTAATAGAGCAGAAGTACCAGCCCGGTTATGCCTTCATA
>CAZIOW010000015.1:0-10794 GCA_964541025.1 uncultured Thermoplasmatales archaeon | reverse complement strand
GTACCATTTTCCTCCCCATTTTCTCATATAATCTGGGCTTTTTTTCAATGGCGGATCAGATATTTTAGCTCTATCCTTAACCCAGCCAGAGATTTCTTTCTTGTTTATAATATCTTTTAATTTCATTATTTACACCTCATTGAAACGGATTTCCAGAATTTACCAGAGTGGTAGAATTTCCAGAAATGGGCTCTTCTCCTATTAAATCTGAAGTTCTTCCATATATTGTAGGCCCAACCATATTAGAAACGTATATCTCATCTGTATTTTCATCCCATATAAGCTTGAGAGAAGGCAGAGGATGAACAGTAGGACCTGTAACAACTGAGCCTCCATTTACAGGATCATATGTACTGCCGTGGCATAGGCAATGAATAATATTAGTGTAGTTATTCCCCTTCAGATTTATGGATTCAACACCGGCTGGATAAAATCGAAGATATGGGAATATACATCCCAGATGCTGACATATGGCGCTATAAGCAACAATAGAATTATATTTTCCTACCCCACCAAATGAAGTATATTTTCCTCCAGTCGCTGGGATTGAAACTTCAACTGGTTGAATTGCAATTGGATTACCCTTATCATCTCCTATATTTATAAGGAAGTTTGGTGTATTCTGAAGCGGATAGTTAAATTGGAGAGCAGATGGGCTATTTAAAGGAAGGGAAGAGGCTTTTATTGGACTCCCGGAACTATCGACCAGAAGTAAAGTAGGGAAGCTTGAGATTCCAAGAGGCGGTGGTGATAAGGTTTGAACAATAACTCCTAGAGACATACCCGCGGCGGCAAGAGCGGAACCTGCAACCAGCCATTTTAAAAAATCTCTTTTAGAATTATCTATCTGATCACTCATTAATTGTAAATTATTAGATGTATTTTAATCTTTTTAGAAACCTTATTATTTTTAATCGACCTTAAGATTTGGAAATGTACAAACTTATAATGACAATATTGTTCATTTTATTTTTCATAGCAGGTTATTTATTCACTTTGACTGACCTTTATAGTTTCTATCTTATCATTCTTTTGATTGTTTCAATTTCATTGATAATCGTTATAATCCATGCTGTGAATTACAAGGATGCAAGATTTTATGAAAATGAATGGATTCTGTTTCTATTCATTCTTGCGGTAATTTTAATGCCTGTTTTATTTTATATTGTTGGTGAGGACAACTGGTCCAAATCACTCTTTATTATAGCTTTCTATCCAGTAGTATCTGAGGAACTTTTTTTCAGGTATTATTTACAACAGGTAGTTCTGGGCAAGGCAAATTTTCTGTCTTCCTTAACATTTCAATCCTTTTTTTACACCTTATATTATGTTAGGTTTGTAGTTGCTGATGGTGGACGTGCATTTCCATTTCCTTACAATTTTTTAATGATGGTATCTATCTTTACAATGGGATCTCTCTATGGAATTTTAACCCATTATTCAAAAAATATATATGCATCGCTTTTTCTTCACTATATTATATGGTCACTCTTCCCATTTATATCAGTTATTTCTCCTGTCATTGCATCCTCAATAGTGCCCTCTTGATACAAATAGAGTAAAATATTTATATCATTTCCGTTTTTATATATATGAGGAATTTTATCAAGTCAGGTATACTTATATTTATTGGGGCTTTTCAGTTCTCTATTTTACTGATGATAGCTGAAGCACTGAGGCCATCCTATTCTATTCATAAAAATTACATAAGTGATCTTGGTGTTGGTCCATATTCCTATATTTTCAACTACTCGATTATAATTCTTGGAATTCTCATTATTATAGGTATTATATTCCTGTTATTAGAAAATAAGAGATCCTTGTTGCCATATACTTTGATCTTGGCTGGAATTGGAGCAATTGGCGTAGGTGCATTTCCAGAAAATACTGGCTCTCCCCACCTTTACTTTTCTCTAATAACTTTTCTATTTTCTGGTATCTCCGCAATAATTGCTTCTTTTAGCATCATTAAAGGACCATTGAGGGTTTTTTCCCCGATAATTGGAATTATGATACTTGTTTCCTTGGGTCTATACATTGAAGGTAAATATTACGGCATAGGGGTCGGAGGAATGGAAAGAATGATAGTTTATCCCACGCTTCTATGGGCCCTTACATTTTCAGGCTACCTTATGGCTTCGAATATTCCCAATGAAAATAATGAAAAGTAAATTTAGTATTTTAGAGTATATTATTCTCATTTTTTATTAAAATTCTCTCAAAACTCAACAATTTAAGATTTAAAATCCACATTATAGGCAATGCGAGAACAAGCATCACAAATGAAAACCCTACAACATCAGTCAGGTTGATTACAAATCTTTCTCCACCAAAATAAATTGAAGTGTAGAGTAGCCCTGCAGACATCATTACCTGCATTGAAAAGAATAACTCGTACACTGCGTCTCGTAGTCGAGGACGTAGAGGTTTAGCTGAAAATGCAAGAATTATCCCCCCAATAAATCCAGATAAAGTGTAAAGTTCAAAATATGGAATATATAACATTATTTGCTTAAACAGCAAAGGCATGAATGACACCAACTCCATTAGGATTGCTATCAAGGTACCAGAAATTACAAATCTATTCTTAACTGGAATTATTTGCCCGGCAAGAAGTCCGGACAGCATTGAAAGGAATGATAACGCAGCAAAGAACATCATGTTACCAATGAGACCGTATGATATTATGAGTTCCTCGAATAAAATAGTCAAAATAAATATGATAAAAAGGACTCCTCTATTTAAACTTAAATATGAAAATTTCAAAATATCCCTCAGGTAGAGATTTGTTAAAATAAGTAAAATAAGTGATATCACAATTAAAAATGGAATGAATGAAAGGAGGTAGGCGCTTGCCGTTCCTGATACCACACCTATTGTAGTCTCGCACTGACATGACAATATTGACAATGTTGTTGAAAGACCGCCATTCCAGAAAATCCGCCTGTATTTTCTTATTATCATAAATGTGTTGTTTGATGTTAAGTACGAAATAATTGGAAATAACGTAGCTGTAAGAGGAGAGAATGTTAGTGTTACCCTGCCTATTGAAACGACAATCCCGTCGAAGTATGTCCATGGAATACCAATCGGTGAAGCGTTATCATAGATAGAAAATAAGTATCCGGCAAAAGTTCCTGGTGATAAGAATGCATTAGAAATCCTTATTGAAGTTGAAAGGAACAGGAGTAATATTATGAAAGAAGATGCAATTATGCCCTGGAAGATTTCATTCATTTTCCTCTTCCTGAATGCAGCTCCAATGGAAATTAAGGATGCAAGTATGAAGAATGTTGATATATTAACTGGGCCAAAATAGAGAAAAAGAATACCTGAAAAACCTGAAAGAAATGAAATGATTACAAATGGAATGCTTGATCCATAGAACATTACTATTAATGAAATTACTGCTGCACTTATTATAATAAATGCAGCCAAATCTGAGATCATGCTACTTTCAATGTAAATGTAATTAAGTAATAAGGGCATCATAATTAATATATAAATAGCGCATAGGAACCCCAGATCAGTAAAGTCAGAGCTTTTTTTAATAATGTTAATGCAATATCATCCCCGCTATTAATAGAAAAAGTGCTCCAGTCAGGAAATAATTACTTGCCAGAAAAGTCTTAATCGCAGCACTGTCAGTGTTTTCCCTGTTAGTGTAGAGGAGGTTCAATGCTTTATATAATAGGTAAAATGAAAGCGGTAAAATAAACAACCTGAAGATCAGTGGAAATCCGTTGTATAATAGGGGTATGATGGTATATGCTGTTAGAATTGCTGTATTAATCAATATTAATCTTTTTGATTTATTCAAGGACATTATTGAAGGCATCATAGGGATGCCTACCTTTTTGTAATCTTCCTTGTATTTCAATGCAAGACTCCAGAAATGAGTGGGGGTCCATATGAATACAAGTATAGCAATATACAAAGACTCAAAAGAAACTGGGGAATTAACAGAAGACCATCCAGCAAGAGCCGGGAATGATCCAGCAATGCCACCAATGACTATGTTCCAAGCAGTATTCCTCTTCAATATCATTGTATAAAGGACAGCATAGGCAAGGAAACCTGCAAAAATCCATATCATAGTAATTAAATTCAGGAAAATATAGGAAATGAGCAGGGAGGAAAGAAGCATTACGAGTATCGCAGTTATATAGCTCAAATCCCAGGAGAATTTAGATCTCCAATTAGTTCTTTTCATATTTCTATCAATATCCCTGTCATAAAAATTGTTGAGGAGAGACGATGAAAAAGAAGCTAATGTGCCAGACACCATAAGCGGAATAATTTTTATGAACTGATCATATTTAGTAAGCCCCATTAAAAAAGTCGAGATTGCTACAAGATCTAACAGCAATGTTATTCCTGGTTTGACCAGCTTTAATTTTTCACTCATTTTGAACCCTGATACCATAGAAATTAAACATCCCCTTAAAGCCAGAATAGTGTGAATATGCTATTGCATATGGAGATCCTGTTGTGTTAGATGATGAGTTGATAATAAGCTTCCCAACCATTGTCTCAGGATGTACTATGCACCAGTAAGTGTATATACCCGGGACAGAAAATGACCAGTTTACCCATACCACTGTCCCAGGTACAGCTGGGATATTTACACTAACTATTGCAGAGGATTGGGACTCATTGGGACCAGGATTGATTGTAAGAGTGTGTGGGAAAGTGTCCTGTTCAATTACCTTGAATTCAAGTAAAACGTGAGTTTTAGCGTAAATTGTTGGGTTAGGGTTAGAAGTATTGTAGTTCCATCCATTGGCATTAGCATAAAGTACAATTTCCATCGTAGAATTGTAAGGGGCAGAAATTGCTTGTACACTTGAGGAGCCAGGTGGCGACATGAAGTAAACGTAAGATCCACCAGCTATAACAAGGACTGCAAGCATCAGGAAAACAGGTGTAAATTTATTCATGCGGGTGCCTCCTCAAGTATATTTTCGTTGGAGTGGTCTACAGGATGATACATCGAGTAAGTGAAATTAAAGAGAAATATTAGCTGGCCAATTCCAAGGATTATCCCACCAATTGCCGCTGCATCCTGATATGATTGGAATATGCCGAAATAACCTGCGACTCTCCTTGGCATCCCCATGAAACCACCAAGAGCCCATGGAATTGTCATAACATAGGTACCCAAGGCAGTTAAAATAAAATGAGCTCTTGCAAGTGCAATATTATACATTCTACCACCGGAAAGCGTGGGATACAGAACATAAATTGCAGCAAATGCCATCCCTGTAGTCATACCCAGAAGAATGAAATGGAAGTGGGCAGTAACCCAGTATGTCCCGTGAATTAATTCATTAACTCCGACATCAGACTGCATTACACCCGTTACTCCTCCAATGATGAAATCCACTATTGCATTGATCATGAACATCATGGGAACTGTCATCCTTATCCTGCCACTCCATATGGTCGCAATGAAATTAAATACTGTAATTGCAGATGGAATAACAACTATGAATGATGTAGTTGAGAATATAATGTCCCATATGGTGCCGAGGCCGCTGTTGAACAGATGGTGCCCCCATACAGTTGCACTGAAAATCAACAGAAGTAATAGTCCAACAACTCCGCTTGAGTAACTATAAACCGGCTTCCCCACATATCTTGGAAGAAGTTCGTATATCAGTCCGAATGCCGGTATGACTGCCACGTAAACTATAGGATGCCCCCAGAACCAGAACATTATTGCATATCCAAGCGCTGTTCCATTTGCCCCTGTGAAAAAAATGGGATTTATAAGGTCATAGATAACCATCCCATCGGCTATCATTGAGATAGGTGCACTTGAAATTATGAGTATTGCAGTTGAAATTATTGACCATACAAACAGAGGAAGTCTGGATATTTTTAAATCATCTCCCCTGTCCAGAAATATCATTTTTAGGAACACAATAGATGAAACGGTTAAAGTTGTAAGGATCAATAGCACCCCTATCAACGTTGCAAATGAGAACTGGCCGCCTCCAGCCTCTGTTAATTGATCTGTAAGAGGATAATAGAAATACCAGCTTGCGCTGCTCTTAGAAAATATGATTAATAATCCTCCAAGCAAGAATAACCAATACATTATCGAGTTCAAGACACCCATTGAATCCCTCTTCAGTTTCAGCATAGAGGGGAGAAGATAATATCCTAATCCAAGTATGCTACCTGATGCCCATCCATAGAGCATTAAAGTTCCGTGTTCCGTAAGAAGTATATTGTACTGAACAGGTGTCAGAAAAGTTGGATTCGGAAACCATAGGCTTATCCTCATACCGACACCCGCTAATCCTGCAATAAAAAAGAAAATTAGGCTAGTAAGGATATATCTTATCCCGATGGATTTGCTGTCATCAAGAATAAAGGAAGACAGACTTATCTCTCTTCTCATTCTTGAAAGTTTGGTATTGGTTTCAATCTTTGATTCAGTGGGAGTTGAATCGTTTAGTAAATTTCTTTTGTAATCCTGGGCAAAGTAATAAAGCAAAAATCCCATTATAAATAGGACCGAGATAGTAGAACCAAATATTGCGAGCTGGAAAGAAAAATTCAAGGTAAGACCACCACCGTTCCTCTCATCTCATAATGATATTCGCCGCAATATTCTACGCATTCCATGATGTATGTCCCAGGCACAGTCGGTTCAAATGATACCTCGTTGGGATGACCCGCAACAGCATATACCTGAACTCCAAATTTAGGTATGTAAAGGTCATGTATAACATCCTTGCTTGTTACAATAAGAGTATAGGTAGTATTGACATAAACTATAAGCTTGTCAGAGGTTGTCGTTCCATTTGGATAACTAAATTGCCATGCCCACTGATATCCAGTAACGTTAATGATTATTCCTGAGGGGTCTCCACCAACAGGATTTGCTATGTATTTTTGGTCCGAATTTATGTATGATAGATTGGAGGCGGCTGACCAGGCCAGAATTATTACCACCGCAGAAATCCAGATGAGCTCAAGCTTGGTTTTATTATCCATTTAAATCACCCCCTTCACGGTATTTGATTACAGGATAAACTGTCATCGTAATCGTTACATATGCAACAGCCATACCAAGAGATATGTAAGAAGAAATGAAAGGAACTTCATTTACAGCAGGTTCACCTGTATAATAATCCTTAAATAAAGGCCCAAGAACCACGTATGTAAGTATAAAATAAACAGCAATCCCTTCAATAAAAATAAAAAGTAGAGCCCTCCATTTTCTTTCCTCTTTCATTGTTCAAATAAGAAATTAAGGATTATAAATTTTTCTTACATATCCTAACATATTTAGTGTTACTAAATAACTCTTTTTTTTCGGCATAATTAAATGAAATTATCAAAATTTATTTAATAAGGCTCCTTCTTATGTAATATGATGAATTTACCATATGGAGGGAAGCTAATAGACAGAATGCGGCTTGATAAAAGGGAGGAATTCTTGAATGAAATAAATGAGATCAAATCAATTTCTCCATTCATAGATTTTTATTATGATTCATTCAAAATTGCCGATGGGTCGTATTCGCCACTGGAAGGGTTTATGGATAGTCAGACCCTGAATAGTGTTCTGGATGAAAATCGTCTACCGAATGGGCTTCCATGGACCATACCAATCATTATGACTATAAATGATGAAGATAGGAAGGAAATAAAGGTCGGTGATATAGTTGCACTTAAGTCTCCAGAAGGGAATTTATATGCAACCATGAAAATAGATGAAATTTTCAAATTGGACAAGACAAAGATTGCCACGAAGGTCTATGGAACTAAGGATCCAAAACATCCTAATGTGGAAGATATTTTTAACAGATACAATGATTATGCAATATCAGGAAAGATTGATGTTTTTCAAAAGTTGAACCTTCCAGGTGGAAAATATGAGCTTTCACCAAAGGAAGTTAGAAATATATTTGAAAGTAAAGGATGGTCAAACGTGGTGGCATATCAGGCAAGGAATCCTCCTCATGTTGCTCACGAATATCTCCAGAAAGTATCGCTAGAGATGCCCGGAATAGATGGGTTGTTTATTCACTTGGTTATAGGGAGACTGAAGAGAGGAGATTACAAGGCAAGAGTTATATTGGAATCCTATGACTCTCTGGTTAAAAATTATCATAAAATGGATAAAGTGATAATGGGCTCCCTCAGCATAACGATGAGGTATGCGGGACCAAAGGCTGCACTATTCTTGGCCATAATAAGGAAGAATTTTGGAGCGACTCATTACATCATTGGAAGGGATCAGGCAGGTGTTGGGAATTATTACGATCCTTACGCGGCACATAATATTTTTGATGAATATGACGTTGGAATTACCCCTATAAAGTTTACAGAAACCTTTTTCTGTAAGAAGTGTAACGGTATCACTTCTGACAGGGTGTGCCCTCACGGAGCTGAATCAAGAATGAGTATAAGTCAGACAAGAATCAGAGAAATGCTAGCCAATCATGAATCTATTCCAATCGAAATTATGAGAAAGGAAATTGCAGAAATACTATCAGGAGAAAATGTGACTAACATAGATGAAATATAGTATGCTGCAAAACATTGAAAATAAAAATTCAAGGGGAGAAGATATGAAGAATTTTTTTCAGTTCATTAAACGATGATTTTTTTATTGTAGTTAAGCCATGTTGATAGGAAATATTTATTTGATCGAAGTAATACCAGTAATACGGCACTGGGCCCGTAGCTTAGACAGGTAGAGCGACTGGCTCTTAACCAGTAGGCCAGGGGTTCGAATCCCCTCGGGCCCGTATATATTTTGTATTGACTATTAGATCCAGAAAAAGTCAAGATTATTCAGGATGGAAAGAACGTATTAGCCATGAGTAATAATAGACCACGTAAGAGAATCTAAACAACGACAAGAAGTGAGCGACTAAATTCATTACACCATCTGGCTATACTCTCCTGGTTTTTTGTCACTTCAATCATCGGCATAGTTTCAACTATAGTAACTTTGAGTAACAGAACTTATACTTGGAAATTTAGGCATATGGGACAGTCCATTTTTATCATCATAGATTACATAACTGGACAGATTATCCTTTTGTTCAAGCATACAATAGTATCGATGGAGGTAGATCCTGCATTAAAGAGATGATATTCACACATACAGGATAGATGAACTGTCAAGGGACCTTCAGGATAATAATAAGAACATTAAGAACTAATCAATATAATCACATTTTGAGTTTATAAGAGGAATAATGGATTATCATATTGCATTTACTGATATATGCATCGAAGATTGCATTCATGCAGAAAGCTCTCATGTAACATAAAAGTGAAGAATTGCAGATGCACCCCATTCATCTGCAAAGACCACTGTGTAAACCCCTTTAGGAAAAACAGTGAAATGGTAAACTCCGCTCAGGAACCCTGTCTCATGGTAATACCCACTGAAATTCAAGGTCATGTTAAGAGGATAGCCAGCAGAAGAGGAGTTCCCGTTGAATGCTACAAGATTGCTGTGTCCAAAAAATTCATAATGGGAAATGAATGTGAGTTTTTGGCACATATATATACCAAACCATAGAATTAGAGGTTTTGAGGAAATGATTGATTTATCTGTGTAATACCCGCTTATTATAGCGATTCCCAGAGGTATTTCCTCGGCACAGGGGCCAACACTTAATCTATTGTTCACACCGCCAATGGTTGGCCAGATCGAGGAAGAGTTTAGATTTATTGACGGGCCATTATTATAAACCCCAATATTTATTGTTACGTTTTCACCCTGTTTGATTGTATTCATATCAATACTTGAAATAAGCTCGAGCTGCGGTTCCGTGTTTCTGTTTAGCTTAAAGATGCCCCAGGTAGAGTAAAAGTAAACTCCTCCTATAACTACTAAAATTATCAAAATTGTAATGAATATCCATCCTCTCCTCTTTACTTTATTAGATTTCACATCCTGTCCTAGGGTTGACAAACCATCACTTTATAAATATCTGAAGTCATTATTTAGTTCTTTCCAACATTTATGATAAGATAAAGAATTTAGAAATGAAAGTGCCAAGCAGATCACAAAACATTTTTCTCTTTATTCATCCTAATGCTCAAAGATGTATATTGCAATAGATGCAGAAATAATGAGCATGTCTCCTTAACGATCATCGACCTGTATATTCCAGATACAAAGGGATTCAGGAAAATGCCGTTTCGTGCATGGATTAAAACCTCACGAGTGTACAGAGATGGGGCATATGACTGATAAACCGAGCGCAAGCCCCATGCCTTCAGGCAGGGGTTAGCAAGGAAATTTTAATAGTATGTATTATATTTCTATCAGTAATAATTAAAGCCCTCAAAGTGCGTTTATATCCAAATGAACAACAGAAAATTCTATTGGAAAAGCACTTTGGAACATGCAGATTTATCTATCATCATTTCCTCGAAATCAGAACGAAATAATACGCAGAGAGCAAGGCAAAAGGTAAAGAGCAGGGGCTTAATTATTTCACAACATGTAAAATGCTCACCAAATTGAAGAAAGAATATCGAAGGCTTTATGAGATATCTAATCCATCGTTACAGCAATCGCTTAGAAAGCATGACAACGCCTTTACTGCGTTCTTCAGGAAAAATGCTAACTACCCAAATTTCAGGTCAAAGAAGGACAACCAATATTTCATTATACCTTCAGGGTTCAGGGCAGACGCAAATAAGCTAATAATCCCAAAGTTCAAGGAAGGCATAAAATACAGGGATAAGAAGACAATTCCATCCAGAATAAAAGAGGTTACCATAACGAAAGAAGTAGGTAGGCACTAT
>CAZIOW010000014.1:0-37846 GCA_964541025.1 uncultured Thermoplasmatales archaeon | reverse complement strand
AGAAGTCAGTCTTTGAATCAGGAAGCTCCGAAGCTTCAGCTGAGGAGTAGCTCACCCACAAGACTCATAATACGAGATGTCTCAACATCGTTTAACAGGAATTTTCTTTAGTATTTGAAACAAATATCCACGCATTTTCCTGAAGGCCAATATTTGGGTAAAGGCTCATCTCCTTCTCTGGCCTGTAATGGACATATAAATAAAAATTTAAAATACCAAATCCACGATAAAACTTTCCTTCGATGACAGATCCCTTTGAGAGAACAATTGCCCCTGCCGAATTTCCTATTATAATGCCTTTGAAATTTTTTATATTATAATCAATATTTCTGATACTCAGCTGATTATATAGAATCTCAGGGTCTCCACCTGGAAGATACAATACGTCTACTGTAGAGAATTTTTTTATAATCTCAGTTTCATCATCTTTCCTATCAAGGAAAATTGTATTTTTGAAACCAACATGCAAGAAATAATCTAGAAGTATTTTTCTATATTCAAATTCCTTCTCCTCTGTTTTAGAGGTCCAAGGTACAACTAAGATATTCTTTGAGTCGGATAATTTATAAACGATTTCCATTAATTTTTCATCTGTTCTCTTCTTGACATCTTCCCCTCCTTGTAAAATGATTTTTTGATATTCCATATTGAAATATATGCATTGGTCAATATTATAATTTGTGAATGATGAATCTATTTTCTTTTTTACAAAATAAATGTTAATCAAGATCTGAATACATAATCAAGTGCTCCGGCCGGGATTTGGACCCGGGTCGTCGGCTCGAAAGGCCGATATGCTTGGCCGGACTACACCACCGGAGCTTAACTAAATGGGATATAAGTACTAATTATTAATCCTTGCTCATACCTAATTGCCATGATATATTTTATTATTTATATGTATCAAAAATATGTATCAAAATAGACAACAATATTTCCTGAGCTATTTGAAATGTCAATTCTGTGAAAGTACTGCCAATCTTAAGGTAAAATTAAAGTATTTAATGATTCTACTGATAACAACTCTCGAGTGTGTTGAGCAATGAATTTGACTGTTGAAAATTATATGACCAAGAAGCCTTACTCTGTAAAGCTACCTGCTCCTATATCTGACGCTATGAAAATAATGGCATCAAAGGATGTAGCAGCAGTTCCTGTCTTAAACCCTAAGGGCAATTATGCTGGTATAGTTTCCAGGAGGGATATACTTGAACATCCAAAAGAAGACGAATTATCAATGCTTATGAGAACAGATTTTCCAACTGTATCTTCCAAGGATGATATAGAAAAAGCAGTCAAATTATTCCTTGATATGAGAAGAAGACATTTAACAGTGGTTGATAACGGGAAAGTTGTAGGTATACTTACACCTTACGATCTGCTTGATGCAGTCATAGCTAAGAAAATTGAGAAGCCAGTATCAGAGCTTGTATCAAGGGTATGCGTTCCAGTCCACATAAAATCAACTGCTAAAATGGTTGAAAGAACTATAAGGCTAACACACATTACTGCTTTTCCCGTATTGGATGATGAAGGCTCTTTGGCTGGTATTGTTACCGAGCGAGATTTGCTTAATGGCGCAAATCTGGATATCAAAACAGTCTCGTCTCAGCTTGGAATAGGAGAGGATGATGACTCCTGGAGCTGGGAAAGTCTAAGAGATATTTTCACATTCTATTATACAGTAAGAGACCTCGATATTCCAAATGTTGCTGTGGAAAAAATAATGGTCAAGAACCCTGTTTCAATATTTGAGGGTGCATCTGCCAGCGAGGCAGCTAGAATAATGAAAAAGAATAAATTTACACAACTGCCTGTAAGAAATGTGGATGATGAGCTCAGTGGAATGGTTTATGATTTCGATATTATTGCATCCTTGGTAAAATGAATGATATAGATCAAGAAGAAGTAGCGAAACGCAGAGGATTGTATTTTCCTTCATTTGGCATATACGGGGGGACCTCTGGACTTTACGATTACGGTCCATATGGCTCTAGAATCAGAGAAAACATAATCAGGATATGGAAACAGATGATGCTCTCTGAGGGTAATATTGCAGAATATGATGGGACTGCGATCACGCAGGCATCAGTGCTGAAAGCATCTGGGCACTATGACCGTTTCTTTGATTACTCTGTTGAATGCACAAAATGTCACACGAAATACAGGGCAGACCATCTTGTTGAGGAAGCAGGATTGGAAGTAACGCTGTCGCAATCATGGCTCGATGAGAAGATAAGGCAACTCAGACTGAAATGCAAAAACTGCGGGGGGGAATTGGGTCATGTGGAGATTCACAAACTGATGTTCCAGGTTGACCAGGGTGGTGATCAGGAACAATTATTCCTGAGGCCGGAAACAGCACAGGGAATATTCATAAATTTTAAGGAATACTACAGATTTTTCAGGGAAAAACTACCGTTTGCAATAATTCAGGTGGGGAGAGGATACAGGAATGAAATATCTCCGAGGAAAGCACTCTACAGGCTCCGAGAGTTCAATATGATGGAGTGCGAATCATTTTTTGATCCAGAGAATGAAAAGTGGTCAAGGGAACCTTCTGATAAATTAAGAATAAAATTCTTGACGAACGAAGGTAAAGAGTTAATTTTGTCACCTAAGGAGGCATATGATGAAGGCATAGTTAAGAGCCATCCTTTGGCTTATTTTATTGGGACATCATTTCAATTCTTCACAAGGATAGGAATAGATCAGGAAAAACTGAGATACAGACAGCATAGGAAGGATGAATTGAGTCATTATTCAAGTGATACATGGGATGCTGAAGCACTGACCTCAATTGGATGGATTGAAATAACGGGTATTGCCCACAGGGGTAATTACGACCTATCAAGACACATAGAATTCTCGGGGAGAGACTTATATGCTCAGAGAATAATACCTCAGAAGAAGGTTTACGATGAAGTCAGAGACATTGATTTCGCAGGGATCAGAAAAAAATTTGGAAAGGAGGCAGCGGGGATAATTCTCCAGATAAAGCAGGGAAAGAAGGACGTGGAAATAAAAGGGGAAAAAGTGGATATCAGTGAATTCATATCAATTAAAAGGGAAGAAAGGATAGTTGACAGAGAGAATTTCATTCCGATTGTAATTGAACCATCATTCGGGCTTGATAGAATAATTTACACTGTTATTGACCATAACTTGCGTTCGAGAGAGGAAAGCGGTTACAATGTTCTGAGCATTCCAAGAGAAATAAGTCCTTATGATTTGGTGGTTCTTCCTCTTCTTTCAGATGAAGAAATGGTGAAAAAAGCTATAGAGATTTTCCAAGATATCCTTTCGAGGAACATTAATGCCATCTATGATGACTCTGGCTCCATAGGAAAAAGGTATGCGAGATATGATGAGGTAGGAATTACATATGATGTAACGGTGGACTATGATACTCTAAAGGATGGCACGGTAACTCTAAGGCACAGGGACACGAAGGAACAGATAAGGATCAAAACAGATGAAATAGAAAATAAGATTAGGTTTTATCCATGGAATGGGAAAGTAAATTAAAGGAAACATTCGAAGAAATTATCTGGAAAATTCCGGAAAGGGTCGGAGTTATTTTTTCAGGTGGTATAGATAGTTCATTTTTAGCATATTTGATAAATATGCACGATAAGGACGTTCATCTTTACACCTCAGGATCGAAGGGTTCCCATGATAAAGGATGGGCGGAAAGGGCTGCCGTACTGCTAGGACTCCCGATTAGATTTATAGAACCAGGGGAAGATGAAATAAGAAGGGCAATAGTGGAAATAAAGGACATAGAAAAAGGAGTGGACGCTCTTTCCATCTTAATTGATATGCCATTGTATTTTGTGTGTAAATACTCTCTAAATCCTGTTTTAGTTTCAGGTCAGGGCAGTGACGAGCTTTTCCTCGGTTACAAGAAATATGAAAGTAAAAACAACTCTTCATCTGACCTTCATAAATTATTGCAGGTAGATATAATCAGGGAAAACAGGATAGCAGAAAGGTTCGGGAAAAAATTAATCTATCCTTACCTCGACAGCTCATTGATATCGCTAGCTGAGGAGATTCCAGATGAATTGAAAATAAAGGACGGAATCCATAAGTTTATACTCAGAAGTACAGCATTGCGTTTAGGGTTATCTCAAGAAATAGCATGGAAGCCTAAAAAGAGCGCGCAATACTCCTCCGGTTTCAAGTATGTTGTGGAAAGAATGGCAATGAATGAAGGCAAAAAAACTTATGAATTTATTAAAGATTTATAGTGCTCATAAATCTTCAAATTCTTAGATTCAATTTCATCCAGGTTTATGTTATTGAAAGATCCATTGTAGTAAAGTAATTTTCCATTTACGATGGTGTGAGAAACATCGCTTCCACTGGATGAGTACAAAAGAATATTTTCCGCATTTTCAGGCGTCAAAGGTACCTGAGACAATTTTCCACCTATAACCGTAATATCAGCTAGGTATCCTTCCGCAATTTTTCCAAGTTTTCCACCGAGTACTTTGAATGGATTAAATGTAAGGGCTTTGACCATTGTTGAGGGAGGCAAGGAAAGAGGCTCCTCCCTGTAATTTTTCTGGAGCAGGGCAGCAATCTTTGCATTTTCAAGCACGTCTAGTGAATTCTCAGTTGTTGCAGAATCGGTTCCAAGAGTATAGTTGATCCCGTGCTGGATCATCTCTAAAACAGGAGAAAAATTTCCATTACCTAATTTCATGTTGCTTACGGGATCGTTGACCACTGTAATCCCCTTTTCTCCCGCTCTTCTTATCTCAGCCAGAGTGAGATATACTGCATGAGCTGCTATAAGTCTCCTGCTGAGGAATCCTATATCATCTAGGAATTCAACTGGTCTCTTCTTCTCCTTTCTTACCATATCATAAACTTCCTGTCTTGTCTCACTGAGATGTATAGTGTAAGGAAGGTCATACCTTTCTGCAATCTCCTTTGATGCTAAAAGATCATCTCTGTCGCATGAATAAACACCGTGAGGTGCTGGAAGTGGAGTGATAAGCTGGTGATCTTTGAATTTATTTATGAAATTTTCAGCATTCTTTAGAGGTTCTCCTTTCTGCGTAGTCATATTCTTGTTTACAATGCTCCATCCAAGATAACCCCTGATACCGATTTCTTCAACAGCCTTGGCAATAATATCCTCTGAGTAATACATATCAAGAAACGATGTAACACCCTTGCTAAGCATTTCCAAGATTCCAAGCTTAGATCCCCAGTATATCTCTTCATCAGTCCTAATGGCATCAAGTTTAAATCCTTTATCGAGGAATTTTTCAAAGGGGAGTTCATCAAGCAAGCTCCTCATGTTCGTCATAGCGACATGAGTATGCATGTTCACGAAACCTGGGGTTATAATTTTTCCCTCACAATTTATCCGGTAATCTGATTCCACATTGATCTTTTCAGAAACCTGGGAAATTAAATTGTCATCAACGAAAACATCTTGTATCTTTGGACTCCCCTCGTTTGATATAACTACTCCTCCTTTCAGAAGAATTTGCATGAATTTGCATGTCGATGTCATATTTAATAACAGCTTTGATGCGCATACAATTCAATAATAAAGGAGGATGATAAGTAAACCAAAGGTTCCAGTTATCATTAAGAATAAGAATGAATATTTATTGAATTTCAAGAAATTCTTCCCGGAAATATTTCTTAGGGCTATCAGATTTGCAAGGGAAGCGATTACAGTTCCATTACCTCCAATATCTACGCCATAAGCCAAAGGAACCCAGTTACTAACTTTTCCAAACAGAACAGTAGTGGGGACATTACTTAAAAACTGTGAAAGAAATAAGGAGTAAAGATACAGATAAATTGGATTGCTAATAATTGGAATCTCGATAAGGGTTTTCATGGAATTAATAACAAGAAATATGAGTATAAATACAGCAATAAGGGCATAATCAATCTTTATTATCCCATCAGGTTTATTGAATAAAAGTATTAGGAATGAGAGGATTATTATTATAATAAAGTAGAATCCACTGAAATCCAGAAGCATGAATACTATGGCTGCAAATAATAGAATGATATTGGAAAAGAACATGAAGTAATTGGGGATAGGTGGGGAGGATTTCGCAGTCAGATTGTCGTTCTTGAACAAGAAGGTAAATAGTAATAGAATAATCATAGAGAATATGTATGGAAAAAGCATAGTCACTGAAAAATTAATGAATGTAAGATGCTCTGTTCTGAAGATTATTATATTCTGAGGATTTCCAAAGGGTGTGAGCATTGAGCCAACATTCGCAGCTATAGCCTGAATTATTATAATATTCTCAACATTTTTCTTTGTGAATTTTCCGATGCTTATTGTTAGAGGAATAAGAATGAGAAGTGTGACGTCGTTGGTAAGTACCATCGCGAGGAATGAGGTTAGTAGAATGGAAAGAAAGAATAACTGTCTCATTGATTTTGTTTTGCTGAGGAGCTTATACGAAATGAAGTCTATGCCTCCTGAAAGCATCATACCCGTATTTATAACTATTAGGGATGCTAAGATCTCTATTGTTTTCCAGTCTACAAGTCCATTGAAGTAAAAATTCCTTCTTATTAGTGATATAATTAAATAAAGGATGCCTAGGACAATTAAAAGCAGCCTATTGATCGTGATTTTCATTATTGTATTATTTCTTATAGTGTATTCTTGAGAATTGTATCTATTTCAGGACCAATTGCTTTGATTATGGTTTTCACAATCTCGTCCCTGAATGAATCCGGGAGAGATATCAGTCCCAGTTCAGCAACAATCTTCAACAATTTCCCTTGAGCAGCGGCTTCAAGAAGCTTGCCCTGTGTATATTCCTTTATGGCAGCCACCATCTCCTCCTCAAGCCTAGGATTTTCCTTCAACTTCTTCTTAATGATCTCCTTTATTTCATCCTTATAAATATCTGTAATGGCATCCAAGATTATTTTGTCATTGATCATTAGCTTTCTAGAACTGTCAAGAATGAAGTTTTCATCAGGTTCCATATTTAATGATTGTTTTCAGAGTATTAAATGTTATATATCGAGGGTTATCTCTATTATATTTTTCTTATCATCTACAAATATCCTATCATAGGTGGCTCCTTTAATGACGTAGCCCATTTCGTGCTTGGAAGAATCAAATTTTTCACCACAGCCTTCCCAGATTATCATTCCCCTTTCAATTTTCAGGTATCTGACCTTCAAAGCAATATTTCTTGAGTCAGTATAATACAAGATATCTGATAAAAGGCGGACAGCGCAATTATCCTTCTCCTCAAATTTAACCGAGGATATTATGAAATCATTACATTCAGCATTCCCTTTATATATAATTCCAAGCATAAAATTTGAAAGTTCAAGCAATGCCAGGGGAAAGCTCCTGCTTTGAACCCTAAGTCTTATGTCGGCTGTATGTTCTAAAATATCCACCGGCATATGGGTATATTGGAAGTTAATTTAAAATCATTGTGAAGGTTTTTTGAGTTCCTCAATTGCATATTTCAACAGTTTCTTAACATTGAAAATGTTTATAATATCTCTCAACTCATCTTTAGAAAGGAGTTTTACAGCCCTGGTAACCAGAATATATAATATTCCGTAGCCAAGAAAGAGTCCAACCAGAATCAAGAATGGAAGCCTCGAATTATCCTCGAAATAAATATAGAAAGGTACAATGAGCAATACGGAAATTAATCCTGCTTTTATTGTGTCAAAAGTGATGAATACTTTAATTCCCCTATGAACAAATATAACCGCAGCTATAAATGTGACTATGCTCGAAAGAAGGGAGGAATAAGCAGCTCCTGTCACTCCCATATCAAGAAATTTGATACCAAGAAAATTTCCAGGAATGAGAATGATATCGAATATTATTACAAAAATGGCTGAAATGATGGAGAGAACTGCTGATATTTTAGTCTGTCCAGTTGCATTGAAGTGTGTTTGATATGGATTTAGCATTATAGTGAACCATGATGAAATCAGGAGTATTTGGAGGGGGAAAGAGAATGGAATTAACTGGTTAGACCACAGGTTAAGAATGGGTGCTGAAAATGCTGTGGCAAACACAACCAATGGAGAAACAAATAGAGCTATATATTTAAGAAGGTAAACAAGTCTAATTTTATACTCTTCCTGCGTCCCCTTGTGTGACGCAAGGAGGGGAAGTATAAGGATGGTCAGTGAACCCGTGAAACTTGTTATTATAGTGATAATTCTAAGGTCCCCCGCATATCCTCCAAGTTCATAAGAATGGAAAAATGTCTGAATGAGTATCTGTGCTATATTTGAGGAAATAGCCATGACCACTGATGCACCCATGAGTGGGTATGAATATTTTAGATATTCCTTTATTATTGAAAATTTTGGCCACTTGAATTTCCAGGGTCTTCCCATATAAATATTGAGTATGAAATAGGTGACATAAGAAAGTGAGTAAGAAAGAGCTATCATGACGGCCATTTCATCTATATTCTTTACATTGAAAATATTGAAATATATGAACACTACAACAGAAATTAGCCTGACTGTTGTTTCTGCAATGCTCGGTATTGCCATCTTAGCTGCCTCAAGTGTTCCTGTCAGGAAACTCCTTATTCCCTGAATAAATGGAAGGGAAACAAAATAGGGAATCAAGATGAGTATGCTCAGTAGTTCATATCTTGTTTCAAAGCCCCTGTGCAGAATTACCCGCCATACAAAGAGTGAAAGAAGAACTACAGAAATATAGATGAGGGTAAGAAACACCTTCATCAGAATAAAAGCGCTGTTGTACTCATTTCTGTCGCTTCCAGATGATATCATTTTAGTATGGGCGGTATTAATTCCTAGATCTGATATGAATGAGAAGAGCAGACCGAATGAAAGGGCAAATGAAAATATACCGAATGCCAGAACCCCTGCATGCCTGAATATCAGATAATAAATGAGATATCCAACGATAAGTCCATATGCATTTTGGATCATTATCCAAGTAGGTCTGGAAGTTTCCATTTATTTTCAGTCATTCACAATTAATACAAATAGATTAGCAAAAAATTCAACATTCTTTTTTAAGTTGAAAATTATTAAGGGTTAGTGCTCCTTTCATTCATAGTTTCCCTGATAATGTTCATTCCCGCATTTATAGCCAATCCCGCAGCGGTGATTTTCGGTGGCAAATTTATAATTGACAGGGGTAAAACAATTGGTGGGAAAAGAATCCTAGGAGACCACAAAACACTCTCCGGTCTACTCGGAGGGACATTTTCAGGTATGGTGATTGGATTAATAATTAATTACATCTTTCTTCTCACTCATATTTATTATCTTGTCTACTCATCAAATATATTTCAGCTACTATGGATACTTTTTGTACTCTCATTCTTTTCGATGGTGGGAGATCTTGTTGGTTCATTCATTAAAAGGAGGCTCAATAGGAAGCCAGGAGAAGAATCTTTATTCCTGGACCAGTATCCGTTTGCTCTTGTATCCCTGGCTTTTTCGTATCTGCTGATTCCAGATGTATCTGCAAGGCTTTTTCCATGGGAAGGAATAATTGCTATACTTGTGATAACCCCACTCATACACAGGGGAGTAAATATCATAGGTTACAAAATGAAGATAAAAGATGTTCCTTATTGATTGAGAAAATTAATTGAATCATCAACTATATTTGAACTCAGATAAAGATTCGGCAGGTATCTTTTAAAGTGCCTTGCTCGCGAGTCCAGTATTATTGCAACGCCCTTGTCCGTAGGCTTCCTGATGAGCCTTCCAATTGCCTGTCTCAATCTTGTTGCCGCCACTGTTTCATAGGCATATTCCCATCCCTTCTTGAATTTCATATCATAAAAGAGCTCAAGGGATGATGTTTCAGGAGAAGGTGCAGGATATGGTATCCCTGCTATAACGGCCAGTTCAAGCAGTTTTCCTGGGAGGTCTATCCCCTCTGAAATCCTCCCATTTATCACTGCAAAAAGACTTCCACCCTTGTTTCTATAAGCATCAATCAACTTCCTGAATTCATCATTGCTCATTCCCTTTCTTTCAAAGAAAATTCTTCCATCTATATCAGCCTCCAGAAAATAATTAAGCTGCTCATATGAAGTGCAGAAAATGATCTTATTCCTATCAATATTTTCCACTATTCTTTTGATGTAATTTCTCATATTCTCAAAATTCATGTCCTTTGAAGAGTACCTGGAAGTTACGTCATTTACGAACATAACCTTAAGATTACTCTCAAGATAATCAGTCCGAACAGTTAAGTCATCACTATTTTCAATTCCCATCTCATTCTTGAATTTGTAGAACGGGGAGATTGTACCTGAGATGTATATTACCTTGTTAAAATCCCTGAAAAATTTGAGCATTTCATATGTTTCAAGATATAGAATAGAAATAAAACCAGGCTCTTCAGAGTGAACTATTCTCACATTGTAATCTTCATCATCCTCCATCATCTTCAGGACAAGGTTTGAAGTGTTGAAAATATAGCTCCTAGGTAACCTTTTCTCATTTGCCTTGCTTTCCTTAATTGACAATCCATATTCCGACAAAGTCATCAAAATTCTTCTAATATCGTTGGAATTCATCTGGAAAACTGACATTAGCTCATCTCTGAGATCCTCAGGCCTTATTATCCTATCTCCTTCCTTAAGAATATTATGGAACGCCTCCTCCAGATATTCGAATACGAATGAAGAGTAAATGTTACCTATTCTGTAATCACCATACTGATCAAGTTCCTTCTTGCAGTTTTTGAAATTATTGCCAGAAAGTTTCAAGGAGAACATTTCTCTTATCAAATCCGGAATATTATGTGCTTCATCACAAATAACAACTATGTCCTCAGGATTCCTTCCTATCCACTCGAGGAACCTTTCTCTTACGAAAGGGTTGAGCATGAATGAGTATGTTGTTACAATGACCTTTGAAGATTCAAGCAATTTCTTCTGCGCATAGTAAGGACAGAAATCTTCATCCCCAAGCTTAAGAAAATCTGCTTGGGACATTATATTTTCAGGCCATTGGCCATCATAATCCGGGGAATAAGGGCATCCATCTCCACTCTTCTTCTGCCTTTCGATAAGATTTCTGCAATATTGTGACTGCTCAGTGGGATCACCCTGAGACATCTCATCGCCAGAAGACCTGAATAGGCACATCTCTCCCCTCCCCAAAAATGTCATAACCTTTGTTATACCTAAGGCTTTTGCCTCCCTTATCAAATTCTCGCTTTGGGAATTTGTTCTCGTGAGATAAATAATTACCCTATCAGGGAATTTTTCAAGGGCATAAAATAGCGAAATAATTGTTTTTCCAGACCCTGTTGGGCTTTCAATGATCACGTCTCTTTGGGTGGAGGAATATAAAAAGGAAAGTATCTGTTCCTGCCATGAATACATTTCATAGGGAAATTTCATTGTATCTCCTCAGAAATTCGTCTAATTTTCCGCTCTCAGGAATACCCATGGCAAATATCTGCCTCCTTACATCCTCCTTATCAATGTAAATAGAGAAATTGTATGAATTAAGGCTTCTGTATATAAGATTCTCATCTTCCCCTATAATTTTTGATAGAAGTATAGAAGCCTCCTTCCTTTTATCATCTATGTTCATGAATTGAACTGATTTTACGTATTCAACAAGGAATTTTTCAAGTGAATACCAATTTTCTTTGGTCGTGATCAATGAGCAGCATATTTCATCAGATTCATTTTTTTCCCCTTTGTACTTTGTTAAATAAGGTTCCCACACTGAAGCTGCATCTATTTTTCCTTCGAGATAATTCTTGATTATATATTCAATATTACTGAAATAAACGAGCCTGTAGCTTTTCCTATCCCTTGATTCCCTTTCCATTTTTGAAAGAGGTGTGGTTCCAAGAATGCCTTTATCATTCCTTTTCAATAAACCGGAACCACCGCTAGCAATGCCTGCAACAGGCTTGACATTTTCATCAATCAGATTGAAGAAAAAAGCTGAAATTATTGGGCTGGCAACCATATCAAGAGTTCCCGTGATAAGATCCTTGAGAGCTTCGAGGCTATTATCATACACCTTTATCCTCCAGAGTACATTTTCAGGAAGGTTCTTTAGTGCCAGTACTACGGGCGCGTATTCCGAACTTCGCAATATTCCAACCCTCAGAAGATTTGGCTCATTGATTGAGACTACTACAGTCCTGTCGCTCACCCTTTCCCTCTTCACAATGCCATCTCTCTCCATCTTTCCAAGTATCTCAGAAACCCTGGATCTTGACAATCCTACCTTAGAGCATAGTTCCCTCTGGGTGACCTTCCCCTCAAAGAGTAGATCCAGGATCCTTTCCTTCACGCTCATAACTAAATTTCAAATTCCTCTCCATTCTTTGGGAGCAGAACCTTCTTGTTAGTTATATCCCTCGCAAGATCCTCCCTTTTCTCACCGTGCATCAGGACCACGGTATCCGGCTTGCATCCTTCAATGAATTCCAACAGCTCTTTATGCCCTGAATGAGCTGAAAAATCGAAGAATTTTACATTCATGTAAACTTTAGTCGCAACACCCGCAAGGTCGATGCTTCCTGTTTCCAACAGCATTCTGCCATTTGTGTCCTCAACCTGATATCCAGTAAGGAACAGCCCATTTTTCTCGTCGTTAAGCTCCGAAATATAATGAAGAACTGGGCCACCATCAAGCATGCCGCTTGTGGTTATTATGACATCTCCCTTCAATGCCTTTTCCCTGTCAGCATTGTTCCTCACAATTCTTATTCTTCTTAGCATTTTTTTGTATCTCTGGAAATTCTTGATATACCTTGCAAAGCTCAGCAGTACGTTGCTTACAGTCCTTGCCATTCCGTCTATCCATATTTCAAAGTCTGTATTCTCCAGTACCATAAGAAGTTCCTGTGCTCTCCCTGTCGCAAATGCAGGAACGACTGCAACCCCACCTCTCTCGACAACCTCTCTTATGGATGTCACAAAATTCTCTTCCACGGCGCTTCTTGGAGGATGCTCCTTCCCGGCATAAGTACTCTCCACAAATAGAACCTCTGTATCCACAGGCTTTATACCGAACAGTAGGTGTGTGTCAATGCTCTGTATATCTCCTGTGAAGAGGAATTTCCTATCATTCTGTATAGAATACATCCCGCTTCCCACTAAATGACCTGTGGAATGAACAGAGACTGAAAGATCTTTGAATTCAATGATTTCCCCATAATTGATTGGCGTAAACGCTTCTATTATATTATCAACATCCACCTGCTCGTAGGGTAAAGAATTGCTTTCTATGTTGGCTATCTTGACGGTATCATAAAGCAATATAGGTGCTACAGCCAAAGTTGGTGGAGTAGCGTAAATATTGGCACCTCCATTCTTAGCAAGCCAGGGAATCATGCCAATATGATCTAGGTGAGAATGTGTTATAAACACAGCATCTACAGGGGGTGCAAGCATGGGAAATTCAGGTGGTTTTGTTGGGTTTAGTCCATAATCGAAAAGGAAATTGTATTTTCCTGTTGAAAGTACCATTCCAAGCCTACCAACCTCATCTCCTCCTCCTAGAAATTTTGCTTTCAAAGTCCTGCCTCCTTCAATGAATTTTTACAGTTGCAAGATCTTTCTTCTGGAATTCTAGGGATTGTTCTGTTCAATAGAGACATAATATTCTCCTCATTTTCCTTCATTACCTTTGTAACTTCCTTCGAACTTACCGGAGTTTCTGCCCACACATCATAATCTGTCACTGTGGCAACCGTGAGGTAACACATTTCCTTTTCCTTCGCTAGATTTATTTCTGGGACAAGTGTCATTCCAATTATATCCCCTACTGTTCTGAAAAATTTACTTTCAGCTCTTGTTGAAAACCTGGGGCCTTCGATGCACACATAAGTCCCTCCCTTAACAGATTTGAATCCAAGATCAAGCGAAGATTTGTGGAAAGTTTCCATAAGTTCAGGGCAGAAAGGGTCAGCAACCGATATATGGACAACCTGCGGTCCGTCATAGAACGTGTAGACTCTTCCCTTAGTATTGTCGAAGAACTGGTCTGGCAAAACAATTGTGCCTGGTTGTATGTGGCTTTGAAGAGAACCTACAGCAGAAAGGCTGATAATCCTTTCCACTCCTATCTCTTTCAGTCCATATATATTGGCCCTATAGTTTATTCTATGTGGCGGAATTTTGTGCGGTTTTCCATGCCTGTACAATACAGCCACTTCCTTTCCGCCTATCTTGCCAATCTCCACAGGAGACGACATTTCTCCGTAGGGTGTATTGACGTATATTTTATCAGGGTTATCCAACAGATTTCCAACTGCTGAACCCCCTATGATTCCAATTTTGGTCATTGGTAAGGTATCTATTATAACCTAAATAAATTTCCTTATACCTCTCACTCAAAATTAAATACATGGTTTTTATGTGGTTGCATGGATAGTCACTTGAGGCCCCTCACTGTACTAGGTAGCAGCCTTAGCAAGAACGTCCTAGTTAAGGTAAAGTGGAATAGGGAGTACAGGGGCACTTTGGACGGTTACGATCAACATATGAATCTTGTAATAAAAAATGCAGAGGAAGTCATAGGAGACAAGAGTACTGGAGTGCTACCACTTGTAGTTGTCAGAGGAGATGTTGTAGTTTATATATCCCCTTCAGAGGTGATTTAAATGAGAGGAACCCCATCAATGGGTAAAAGAAATAGGATAAAAGTACACATAAAATGTAGAAGATGCGGTCATCATTCGTATAATGTGACCGATAAGAGGTGTTCCCACTGTGGATATCCCGATTCAAGGATCAGGAAATACAGCTGGGCGAAGCCTAAATGAGGCTTGCGGAGTTATAGCTCTTGCGGAAAGAATACCTGTAGGTTATAGGTTAGTTCAGTCCTTGAGGATAATACAGCACAGAGGCCAGGAATCAGCAGGCATAGCCCTAACAGGGAATAAAGGAGTTATTGTTTACAAAGGTATGGGCCTTGCCAATGAGGTGTTCTCAGGGAAAAAACTGGATGAGGAAAGTTGCTCAGGAATAGGTCATATTAGGTACAGCACAGCAGGTTCATCTGTAATAGACAATGCACAGCCCCTTTATGCAAAGATAAAGAATATAGAGATTGCAATAGGTCACAACGGGGAAATTGCAAATGCTTCTGAAATAAAGGAAGATCTCGAAAATAAGGGATATTCTTTCATCACCAATTCTGACACAGAAGTTATAATGAAATTAATTTCCATCGAATTATCCAAAGACCCAGATCCTGTAAAGGCAATGCAGAATACGTTCAAGAAGCTGGTAGGGGCTTATTCTCTCGTACTGATTATTGATGACAGGACCTTTGCTGTAAGGGATCCCAATGCAATAAGGCCGCTGAGTGTAGGCAGGACCAGTTATGGCTACGGGGCCTCATCTGAAGATGTCGTGTTTTATCAGCTCGGAGGGGAACCAGTGAGGGACCTTAATCCTGGTGAAATAGTTGAAATCAAGGAAAATGGGTTTGCTTCATATTACATAGATGAACCCAGAAAACCAGCCCACTGTATGTTCGAATATGTTTATTTTGCTAGGCCTGACAGCACTCTTGATGGAAAGAATGTGTTCCTGGTCAGGAAGAATATAGGGAGAATGCTTGCCAAAGAGAAACCTGTCGAAGCGGATCTGGTCATTCCAGTTCCCGATTCAGGAAGATCGCATGCACTTGGATATGCAGAGGAATCTGGTATTCCATTTGTTGAAGGTCTTATTAAGAACAGGTACATTGATAGAACATTCATAATGCCAGAACAGAAGGGAAGGGAGAATGAACTTGACATAAAGCTCAATCCAATAAGGGAAATAATAGAAGGTAAAAGATTGGTTCTTGTGGACGATAGCATAGTCCGAGGGAACACAATGAAAAAGATAGTCAGGTTACTAAGGGAGAGGGGAGCAAAGGAAGTTCACGTTAGAATAGGGTCCCCTCCAATAGTGGCTCCATGTTACCTTGGTATTGATATGAAAACAAGGAGTCAATTCATTGCCTCTGGAAAATCTTTAGACGAAATATCGAGGGACATCAATGCTGATTCACTGGCTTATCTTTCTCTAAAAGGACTAATAGAATCCATAGGCCTTCCTGAGGATAATTTATGCCTTGGGTGCTTGACAGGTATTTACCCAGTAAAGATAAGGAATGAAAAGTACAGGGGTTACTGACTTTTCCTTATCTCCTCGAGCCTCTTCTTCAGTTTTGCGTCAATATCTGAATGAATGCTGTATATATCAGCCCGCGCTGCCTTAACTATTGCATTTGCATAAGCCCTTGCAATTTTTCCAGCCTTGTTTCTGGGTGCTCTGTATATATCAGGAATTTCATAAATAATCCCGTGTTTTGGAGGTTCTCCTTCACCCTTTTTGAATCTGAAGAATGCCTTTTCAGCACCTATGATCTGTATTGAACTTGATGAGCTCATTGCTATTTTCCTGAGTCCTCCTGTAGATTTTATGAGTCTGGCTGCTACCTTGTATCCTATCAATCTTCCAAGATTGGGAGCATTTCTCTCTACATAATCCCTCAGCGTATTTTCCATCTTTTCTCTCATATCCTTGACAGTTCTATTGTTTTCATCCATCAATTTCACAAACTCCTTGTTTACAGAGGGTGCATACTTCATGAAAAGAAGAGTTTCCTGATATTTGAGATTAACAAAGTTCTCAAATTTCTCTATTTCATCGAGGCTGGTGATCATTTTTTCAATCAAATGATCCTCTGTTAAGGAATCAGAAAGTATTTTTTCATTTATCTTCACAAGGATATCCCTTTCTTTATCCATTTCTGAATTTTTGATAAGAAATTTTTCATCTAGGGTGACCTTTTCACCTTCAAATTCTGAATATCCTTTTTTCAATATATCAAGGTAAATTTTAATGAACGTATTTTCATCTATGACCCTCTCGGTCTTGCCATCGCTTATTATGTTTATACCACGAATGTGAAGCATTTAATTCATGTAGATGAGGAAATATTAAAAACTTTATGATTGGGCACTGCCAAAAACTTTATTGTTAAATAGTGAAATGGAATGGAGATTTATGGAGAACATGAACAAAAATTTACTTTTGGAGAAATTTGAAGAAGGTATTCCCAAAGGGAGGAATGAGATTATAGATTATACAGTTAAATTTCTGAACGATAACGTTAATACTTACAACTGGGTAGGAATTTATATGGTTCATGGAGAAGACCTTGTTCTTGAAGGATGGCAGGGGCCGGAGGCGACAGAGCACACAAGAATCAGGATAGGAGATGGAATATGCGGACTCGCAGCAAAGGAAGAGTTCACTGTGATAGTGCCTGATGTGGCTAAGGATTCTAGGTACATAGCGTGCTTTCCTGAGACAAAATCAGAGATAGTGGTACCTATTTTCAAGGCTGGGAAAGTGATTGGGGAAATAGATATAGACAGCGATTTTATCAACCCATTTGATAAATCTGATAAACAATTTTTAGAGCAAATAGCAAATTTTATAGGTAGAAGGTTATAAGGAATATCAAGGGAAATGATATCTACGGATTTAAGTATTGACAAATATCCCTTCGGTGATATTATGACCGATAAAAAATATTCAAAATATGAAAAGGCAAGGATTGTGGGAGCGAGAGCCCTTCAAATCTCAATGGGCGCCCCTATATTAATTGACATACCAGAAAATGTTTATGATCCCCTAAGGATAGCACTGATAGAATTTGATAATGATGCTATTCCAATGACAGTAAAGAGGAAAAAGGACCTGTTTAAAAGGTGAGTATTTTGAAGAACTGGAGTGGGCACATAATATTTCCCGAAAACTTCGAGTGGAAGCAATTAGAGAAGAGTTTCAGGGGTATGATGGAGCTTTTCTTCAGGGAAACAGGTGAGATGGAAGATGAACCAGATCATAGGGAAGTTATAATACTGCTGAATATGCAGGACATAAAAAATAACAGGAAACCAGAAGGATACAACAGGGAAGGAAAACTAAGAATGATATTCCCTCTCCACAGAAAGGAAATTACAATACTTTCCCAGCTACCTGAGAATTATGTAAGAGATGTTTCTGAATCAATAAGTAAATACCTAATAAGTAAAAAGATAAGGCACACTTTGGAATTCGATCAGATGAAATACACAGAATTCAGAAAGAAGAGGAAATAATTTTTTCTGATTCGAAAAATTCAATTATTCTTTCAGCGCCTCTGAGAAGATCATCCTTAGAAAGAGCAAAAGAAAGTCTAATGCTATACTTTCCGCTTGGTCCAAACTGGGAACCTGGCGTGACCAGTATTTTCTTCTCTTTTAACAGTCTATCAGAAATTTCCTCTCCTGTGAGGTCATTCATAAGCCTTGGAAACATATAAAAAGTGCCTCTTGGTTTTGTAATTTTAAGGTTTTCTATCTTTGAGAGTTTTTCATAGAGGATATCGCGCCTCTCCTTGAACATCATGTTCATATGTTTCGGGAAATCCTCATTCTTGAGTGCCCTGAGCGCAGCATACTGGGAAATCGAGGAAGCACAGGTAATTGTATGCTGCTGATAAGAGTCTATGTATCCGGAAAGGGATGGAGGGGAAATAAGATACCCGATTCTCCAGCCGGTCATAGCATGGCTCTTTGAGAATCCATTGACCACAAACGTTCTTTCAAGCATTCCCGGGTATTTCAGAATCGATATATGCTCGCCCTCAAAAATTATTTTCTCATATATCTCATCAGAAAGGACATATAAGTTATGATCGAGAGCTATGTCAGCTATTGCTTTCAGCTGCGGTTCCGTTGCAACCCATCCGTTAGGATTGGATGGCGAATTTATAATTATCATTCTCGTTTTAGGATTCACAAGCTCCTGAATTTTATCTATATCTGGAGAGCCATCATCCAGGGAAGGAAAGTATTTCGGTATCCCTCCTGCTATCTTTATCATTTCGTGGTATGAAACGAAACTCGGGTCTTGGATCAGTATCTCATCTCCTTCCTCGGTCACAGACCCTATGGCAAGATTCAATGCAAATTTTGCCGGAGTAACTATGACATTCTCCATTTTTATATCCAAATTAGTCATTCTGGAATATTTTGATGAAAGTTCCTTCCTGAGCTCGGGAATTCCAGATGAGGGGGTATAATGAGTACCTCCAGCTTTAGCTTTTTCAAATGCATATTCAAGCACGTCCATGGGGGTAGTTGGATCAGGCTCACCAGCGGCAAAGGATATCACATCCTCCCCAGCCTTCTTCATTTGATTGAACAAATTGTTTAAGGAGACAGTAGAAGATGGAGTTATATTTCTGAATCTTGATGATGCCATGAACCCTAATGCAACTTGATTATTTTTAAATTGCTGATTGAAACCGCCAAAATTTAATTATTTCATTATACATGAAGATATGTGCCAATAGTTATCAGGAATCTCAATAAGTCTTATGGAAATAAGCAGGTACTCAATGATATCAACCTTGAGATAGATGACGGGGATATTTTCGGTATTCTCGGGCCAAATGGTTCGGGGAAATCAACTCTTTTGAGAATATTAGCTGGCATATCTCAATACGATTACGGATATGTTAATGTGGCTGGACTGGATGCCAGGAGCAGTCCTATAGAACTTCGGAAAATAGTTGGTTATGTTCCAGAAACTCCATATCTTTATGAAAGCCTGACACCGTTGGAATATTTTGAATTCATAGGCTCGATACGCGGTATAAAGGAGGACGTTCTCAATAGGCGGTCGACAGATCTAATAAGGGCCTTTGGAATGGAAGAATATAGTGACCAGTTCATAGGTAGTTTATCATTTGGAACGAAGCAAAAAGTTTCCATCATAGCTGCATTGCTTCACAGTCCTAAAGTGCTGATACTTGATGAGAGTATGAATGGTCTTGATCCACAGTCTGCCAAAATATTCAGAGACCTTCTCAAGGAACTTGCAAAGGACGGTACAATCATAATATTCTCCACGCACATACTTGAAATTGCCTCTAATGTATGTGAGAAGATCGCAATAATGAAGGAAGGAAAGGTGATAGCAGAGGGTGAAACATCTTCCCTAATTTCCGAAAAAAATCTTGAGGACCTGTTCATACAACTCACATCTACTGAAGACATCCAGGCAGTCGTAAATGCACTGAGAGGAAGCTTGAAAGATGGGAATATTTGAAATCAACAATTTTTTATAGGAAATAGGAGATGTGACATCCATGTTATCATACAGTAAGGTCTCTCTTCCACTTATAAAGGAATTCAGAACCAGTTTTGGGACAGAAAGAAACAGAAATGCAATCCTATTCATCCTGAGGGAGGGTGATATAGAAGCCTATGGTGAAGCAGTGACAGAGGAAGACCCCCTTTATGGCTACGAGGATAATTATTCTGCATTGTACGTAACAAGGAAGTATCTTGCAGATATAATCAAGAGTACTAAAGATCCTGAAAAATTTATGGAAAAGGCGGATAGAATAAAGGGTCATCTGATGGCGAAGGCAGCCATAGAAATGCTGCTATGGGATTATGCTGCAAAGTTGGAAGGAAAACCATTGCATAAATTTATAGGATATTCGAAGGGAGAGGCTGAGGTTGGTATTTCAATTGGTATGTCCAGCATAGATGATATGATTAACTCTGTAAGAAATGCGATCAACCTGGGTTACAGGAGAGTAAAAGTGAAAATAGAAAAAGGTTACGATATAGAAATACTGAAAGCTATAAGGGAAAATTTCCCACATGTTAATCTGAGTGTTGATGCTAATCAGGCTTACAGCAGAGATGATTTTAAATTAATTGAAGAAATGGATACTTTTAACCTTGCGTACATTGAACAGCCATTTCAGCTGGACGACTTGAATGCACATGCATTCATTAGAAAGAGAATACAGACACCTATATGCCTGGACGAATCAATTACAACAATCAGAACCCTCAGGAATGCAATAGAAATGGGTGCCGTGGATATTATCAACATAAAGCCAGGAAGAGTTGGAGGCATCGGGTCATCACTCCTTCTGATGGAAGATGCTAAGGAGAATGATATAGGAGTTTGGATAGGCGGGATGCTTGAAACAGGGATTGGAAGGTCTTTCAACATCTCCCTGGCATCACAGAAGTATGTGAATATGCCTGGTGATACCTCTCCAAATTCTAAATACTTCAGAAAAGACATAACCAATGAACAATTTGAAATGAATGAAGGAAAGATAAGACCATATGAGAGTCCTGGAATAGGGGTTTCATTGGATTTCAGATATGTGAAGATGAATGAAATGGAAGGGGGGAGATTAATTGATTGATAGAAATTTGATTGATGAGATTTATCCAGTAGCAGTAGAAGTAAGGCGGAAAATTCATGCTAATCCTGAACTTGGAATGGAAACCTATGAAACTATGAAACTGGTTAAAAATTACGCCGAGAGATTTAATTTCAATAGCAGGGAAATAGGCAACGGGTTGGTCGTAGACTCGGGCCCTTCTCCCGTTCTAGCTTTGAGGGCCGATATGGATGCATTACCTGTCGAGGAAAAAACAGGTCTTTCTTTTTCTTCAAAGATCATTGGAAGAATGCACGCCTGCGGTCACGATGTTCACACTTCAATACTCTTAGGGGTTATGGAATACATTAAAAGGACAAAAATGGATGGCATAAGGCTCATTTTCCAGCCAGGTGAAGAGATAGGACAGGGGGCAAGGATGATGATAGAGGGAGGTGCGATGGATGGTATTCAATCTATTTTTGGTCTTCATGTGTGGCCTGCGCTTGATGTTGGCGAATATTCAATCGTGAAGGGAACGGCAATGGCAGCCGTGGATGAATTCATTATAAAAATCAAGGGAAATGGAGGGCATGCGGCTTATCCACATCTTGTATTTGACACAATTCTTGAATCATCAAGAATAATCCAGAACCTCATCAGCATACCTGCAAGAAAGATAGACCCCTTGAACCCAAGTGTGGTGAGTGTTGGATATGTAAATGGAGGAAAGGCAACAAATGTTATACCCGCTGAGGTTGAAATAGGTGGAACAGTGAGAACCCACTACAAAAACGACTCCATGCTTATTGAAAGAGAGATAAAATCTTTAGAATCAGATCACGTGGAAGTGCATTTTAAAAATGAGCTTCCTCCAGTTGTGAACGATAAAGCGCTCTCTATGAAAATTGATGAAATTGCCTCTAATTACCTAAAAAAAGTTGATGCCAAACCGTCAATGGGCGGAGAGGATTTTGCCCTCTACTGTGAAAAGGCAAGATGTGCATTTGCATTCCTAGGAACAGGAAAAATAAATGGAAGGGAGGTATCAAAACATTCCAATATATTCACTGTAAATGAAGAATCGATGAAGTTTGGGATGATGCTTCATTTATCAGCACTGGAATCAATTGAGAATGAAAACAATAAAAATTAATATTGATGCCTTAATAACGGTTAATGGAAGATCCGGCTTCTAAGTATTTTTCTTGCTCAAGTCAGGAAAGGGCTATATTTGAGGCTGGTATAAAATTGGGTTCCATTTATCATCAGTATACGGGCATACCCATAAATGAAAGCAATGTGGACATGCTTGAGAAAGCGATAGAAAGAGCAGTGAAGGTTCAACCATTTGTGGAAAGTGTAAAGATTGATATAGACAGAAATAAAATAGGTAAGAACCAATCATCATATAAATATAAGACATTAACAGGGGATATGCTTAACGTTTCTCTGATAATAAATTACAAAGGGTCAAGGGTAGAAGGTAACATGAACTTTGTCGAGGAAATGGAATATCCACTGATGACATTCAGGGTGATAAAACAATGATGGTGAAAGTCTCTCTTGCAGGATTGCCGGGGGTAGGAAAAACACAGACACTCCTCAAAACAATTGAAATTTTGGAAAAGGAAGGTAATATTATAGGTGGTATCATAACTGAAAAGGTGTTTGAGGATAAGGAACCTGCAGGGTTGAAGGTCGTTGACTGGCATTCGAAAGATTCTATAATATTCGCTCACAAGAGCATTAATTCAAGGATAAGGATAGGAAAATTCGGAGTAGATCTAAAGGCATTTGATCAGGTTGCTATACCTGCAATAAAATGGGCCAAAGATAACGCGAATATTATAGTGATAGATGAAATTGGAAAAGTTGAGCAGGAAAGCAAACAATACACCGACCTGGTAAAAGAAGTTCTTGAAATGGACAGGATGATGATAATAACACTTCACAAGAAGGGAAGGAATCCATTACTTCAAGAGGTCAAAAAGAGAGATGACATAAGGAATCTTGAAGTCACACAGATAAATAGAACTTTGCTTCCCTATAAGATAGTGCAGCTGCTGAAAGGAGAGGAAACTTGATTATTAAGGAAGGATCGCTAAGCCTGGAAATATTGAAGGGTTTTGAAAAAGGTCCAGGCTCCAGAGGAGAAGGTTTCTTCAACAGGGAGATGCAAACTTCAAGGGATTTCAGTGTTGCAATTCTTAAAAAAGCCAAAAAGGGGAACGCTCTGGATTCTATGGCCGGAACTGGAATCAGAGGATTGAGAATAGCCTCAGAGGCCGGATGGAATGTTGTACTCAATGATATTAACAAAAGGAATGTGGAAATAATCCAGAAAAATGCAAAGGAAAATAATATTAGTGTGGAAGTATGGAATAAAAATTTCTTTTCCGCGGTCTCAGAAAGAAAATGGGATTATATTGACATAGACCCTTATGGCAGTCCATCAGGATTTATTGAAGCAGCAATTTTGAATTTGAAGAACAACGGAATTATTGGAATTACAATGACTGATACAGCCAATCTGGAAGGAAAATCTCTGAGGAAGGGGTTCAGAATATATGGAGGGATGTCACAAAGGGGAATTTATTCTAAAGAATTGGCAACACGGATTTTCCTGGGTTATATATTAAAAAGAAGTGCATCTTTGGGGTATGGGGGCTTCCCTTTATTAGTAATAAGGGAAAAACACTACATAAGGGCATTTGTAAGATTCAGGAAGGGATCTAAGGTATCTGACAAGAGTGTGGCAGATATAAAGAAAACAGAACTAGGGGGGAATGAGATAGGCCCTCTATACATGGGAGTTCTATACGATAAAGAAACCATCTCGTCTCTAGATAGAAGGGTCCTATCGACAAATTCAATAAAATTGCTTGAAAGATTCTCGAATGAGGATATGATGTTTCTATTCTTCACTAACAGCAGGGGAAATGAAGAATTGAGTATAGACAATATAACAAATAAATTGCAGGAAAATGGGTTTAAAGCAGGAAGGACAAATTTTTATGAAAAAGGGATCAAGACAGATGCTGCCGAAAATGATTATATAAATATAATAAAAAATTTATAGAATAATAAATTATTAACACAACAAATTTATGTAATTGTGAGCATTTCGCTCTTAACAATGAAGGGTTATCTTGGGCTTCTGAGACCGGTCAATGCTGTAATGGCATCACTTGGTACATTAATTGGGGGAATTGTAGCATTAGAAAGCGTGAAGGCCCTATTAAATTTTAAACTGTACATAGCCATGCTTGCTGTATTCTTTGTCCTAATGGCAGGGAATATAATTAATGATTATTTTGATTTAGAAATCGACAGAATAAATCATCCAAACCGGCCACTGCCTTCGGGTGAGGTATCCAAAAGAGCGGCAAGAAATCTTGCGATAATATTCTTCATCATTGGGATTATCTTGTCGTTTTTACTCTACAATATAATCCAGACGGCTATTGTGATAATTGCAATAGCTTTACTTATTTCTTACGAATGGAAGGCCAAAGCATCTGGTTTAGTTGGAAATGTAATAATTTCTTTCCTGGTAGGTCTGGTTTTTATATTCGGATCGCTTTCAATCAGATTTTCATACATCGTGGTTATACTGGCACTTATGGCCATATTGGCTAATCTTGCAAGAGAGATAGTAAAGGATGTTGAGGATATACAGGGGGACATAAACAGAAAAACACTGCCAAAGAAGATTGGAATCAAAATGAGCATAATGTCAGCTGCATTCTTCATATTGGTGGCGATTTCCCTCTCACCAGTACCTTATCTTTACTTCGGGTGGAAGGGATGGTACGTGGTTGTAGTGTCAATTGCAGACCTGCTATTTATAATGGCAGCATTTTATTCATTTTCTAACCAATCAAAGGGCCAAAATTTCATTAAGTTAGCTATGATAACGGGTCTTATAGCATTCCTTGTTGGAGGCATACTATGATACTTGAAAATATAAAGTATGGCAGAATGAAACACCTTACTCTAATAGACCCTGATAAAAATTATTTTGGAAATATTGAGGAAGTTCTGGAAAGGATTGATAGGGCAGGAACAGACGGAATCTTGGTCGGAGGGTCCACCGGAACTGACCAGAAAAATGTTGATGAGACAGTCAAAATCATCAAGGCTCATACAAAGAAGCCTGTTGTTCTATTCCCCTCCCATCCGGGTGCTTTGTCAGTTAATGCGGATGCAATCTTTTATCTAAGCCTTCTTAATTCACTGTCTCTGGATTATGTAATCGGATATCAAGTAATGTCATCGAGACTTTTGAAAAAGACAAGAATGGAAGTTATTTCAGTTGCCTATCTTGTATTTGAGCCAGGCATGACGGTGGGAAGAGTGGGAAAGGCAAAACTGATTGGCAGGAGAGACTGGGAGACTGCATTATCCTATGCAAATGCTGCTGAGCTAATAGGTTTCCAGGCAATTTACATGGAAGCGGGTTCAGGTGCTCCCCAGAGCATAGATCCTGAAGTGGTAAGAAAAGTTACTGAGGATGTCACTGTACCTGTGATCGTTGGTGGAGGTATAAGAGATAAGGAAACAGCTAAAACAATAATGGACGCCGGAGCCAGTAGCATAGTAACGGGCACCATAGGTGAACAGGATCCCGCAAAACTTGTTGAAATAGTTAAAACAATTAAAGGTTAAAATTCAGACTCTATCTTCTGAAGATTCATCTTTGCTTTAGAGTTTGTGGGATCAAGGGATAGAGCTTTCTCAAGATCAGCAATGGCAGTGGCTTTATCACCCTTTAGAGAATATGCCAGTCCCCTGTTGACATAGTAATCTGCATCGTGGGGACTCAGATTTATTGCTTTGTTATAATATTCAATTGCCTTATCGTAGTCCTTTGAGTAAAAAAATGCATTACCTAAATTCACATATGCTTCAAGATATAAATCATCCATTTCCACACTTCTCTTCAAATATTCAATTGCCTTTGCATATTTCTTCATTTCAAGAAATATGCTCCCCAGATTGAAATATATATCCTGATCTTCATGCCCATCTTCAATAAGCTTTTCAAGAATCTCAATTGCCTTGTCATATTTCCCTCCGTGAAAATATGCAACGGCGAGATTGAATCTTGTTTCGTAGTCTTCCTTATCTAATTCAAGAGCTTTTTCAAAGTTCTCAATCGCATCTTTGTATTTTTTCAATGAAAGATACCTTGAACCCCTATCAAAGTATACTTCTGCTTTTTCAACCTTTTTATCAGCTTCCTTATTCTCACGATTCTTTTCTACTTTAAAATCCATTATAAAGCATATAAAAAATAATAATAAAATATTTGTCTCTTTTACAGGGACATTTCTTTCAGTGTTTCTAGAACTTTCTGTTCGAATACCTTCACATCTTCCTCAGATGCGATGAGCGGTGGCCTAAGTCTTATTGTCTTCTCGGCAGCTTTGAGTGCCATGATTCCCTTCGAATATAGCCTGTTATAGAAATCATCTCTTGTCTTTTCATCTTTTAGGTCAAAAGCATCCATCAGTCCCCTGCCTCTTGGATTCTGTATCAATTTTGGATACTTGTAATAGATGCTGTTAAGAGTTTCAACAAGAATTTTTCCAACCCTTTCCGTATTTGCGAGTAATTTCTCCTTTTCCATGATTTCAAGGTATTTCTTTGCCCTGACCATATCAGCAAGATTTCCACCCCAGGTTGAATTTATTCTGCTAGGTATCTTGAACACGTTATCTTCAACCTCATCTATCTTCTTACCTACTAAAATACCGCAAACCTGTGACTTCTTGCCAAATGCTATGATATCAGGCTCAATACCAAAATGCTGGTGCGCCCACCATTTGCCAGTTATACCCATTCCTGACTGGACCTCATCAACTATGAACAGTGAATCATTCTCGTGAACTATCTTGTATGCCTCCTGAATGAATTCCTTCCTGAAATGATTGTCTCCACCCTCCCCCTGTATAGGTTCCATTATGAATGCCGCTACATCATCCTTATATTTCTCGAAATAACCTTGCATTTGTGATAAAGCCTGTTCCTCTAATTTCTCTACTTCTTCAATAGATTTGGCATCCATTGGGAATTTTATCTTTGGGTTAATGACCCTCGGCCAGTCAAATTTTGGGAAATATTGAGTTTTCCTTGGATCGTAGGTATTAGTAAGCGATAGAGTATAACCGCTCCTTCCATGGAAAGCTTCCTTTAAATGCATTATTTTCGTTCCCTTTTCCTCTTTCATTCCCTTTTTAAAATTTTTCTTTATTTTCCAATCAAATGCGGTCTTGAGTGCATTCTCTACTGCAAGGGCTCCACCCTCTACGAAGAACATATATCTCATATAAGGCGGAGTAGCAGTCCTTGAGAAAGTATCGACAAATTCTGCCATTTGAACTGTGTATATATCGGAATTAGTAACCTTATTAAGTGCTGCGATCTGCAGATCTTTGAGGAATTCTGGATCGAACATATCTGGATGGTTTATTCCTACTGGATTTGAAGCAAAAAAACCAAAGAAATCAAGTATATCTCTGTTAAACCTTGAGTCGTGAAGTATCATTCCCTTGCTCTTTTCAAGGTCAAGTACCATGTCGAACCCGTCCGCAAGCATCCTAGATCCAATGATTTTATGTACTTCCTTAGGGTCTATCCTTTCGAATGACATCATACAACAAAATTGCTTTTAAAAATAAATATTTTTGGTAATTTTTTTATTATTTGTATATATAAATAAAACAAATCATTTATTTATTTCACATTCTTTAATTGCGATCCTTTCAGATAAAATATATGAAAAATTATTCAAGAACTTTTCAATGAACTCATTGGTATTAACTCTCCTACCAATCTCGTTTTCAAGTGATGTCATCACACTGGGATCAAAATCGCATGGATTTATGTATGAAAATTTCTTTAAATCAGTATTTACATTAACCGCTATACCATGAAGTGTAGAGAATCCTTTCAGAGCTAGTCCTATGGAGCATATTTTCCTTCCATTTGTCCATACACCAGTTTCCTTGAAAAGCCTGCCCTCTGATTTAAGCCCATAATCTGATAGTGTAAGATTAACTGCTTCCTGTATTTTCACAATCAGGTCCTTGACATTGAATCCTCTCTCATTCAATTTAAAAATAAAGTAGAAGACCACTTGCCCCTTTCCGTGATAGGTGAGGGCCCCACCCCTTTCAACCTTTATTATTGGTACAGTATAATTCTTCTCATTTTCAGTGTTAAAATGTATGCCTGCTGTATAAGTATCATCGTGCTCCGTTACTATTATTGTATCAGGAATAATATCCTCATTTCTCATCTTATTCATTTTTCTTTGAAATTCCAAACATCTTAGGTAATCTGTAGGTATACAGACCTGTGCTTCAATCACAAATGATAAAAGCTTTCAAATTATTATAATTTCAGGATTCAGTATCTTTTTATTATTATATATGATATCTGGATATTTCCAATGGTAAAAGAATTTATATTTAGAAAGGTTTATCGTGATACCCTTCGAGTGATACGATGGCAGATCAAAATGAAAATATAAAATATATAGTTAGACTTGCGAGCACGAACCTTGATGGAACAAAGCCAGCAATATATGCGCTAAGTAATATTAAGGGAATAGGTTACAGGACTGCAGAAGTTCTCCTTAAGAAGCTGGGAATACCCAGGGATATAAAACTTGGCGAAATTGATGATCAAAAGCTTGATGAAATCAAGGATGCTATAGAGAAGAAATATGGAGAAATTATTCCAAAGTGGGCTCTAAACCACAGGAATGATATTCAAACTGGCCAAGACCTTTTGAAAGTAGGACCTGACTGGGAGGTAGCTGTCTCAGATGATATTAACAGAATGAAAAGAATTAGAAGTTACAAGGGAATTAGGCACGAGAGAGGGAAGAAGGTCAGGGGTCAGAGAACAAGATCGAATGGAAGAAAAGGGTTGGCCGTTGGTGTAGTTAAGAAGAAAGAGGCACCCGCAGCCGGTGAAAAGAAGGAAGGGGCATAGAGGTGGTTTAAATGGGAGACACAAAGAAAATCAGGAAAAAGTTTGAAACACCAAGACATCCCTTCGAAGGTGCCAGGATAAAATCAGAGAATAAGATACTTGGAAAATATGGCCTTAAAAACAAGAGGGAACTATGGAAGGCCGAATCTGAATTAAGGAAATACAGGGGAAATGCAAGGGATCTTCAGGCGAGTCTAAGGCTTGGAGATAAAAGGGCTCAGGAATTGATGAGGAGCATTGTATCAAAACTGGCAAGATATGGGATACTATCCGAAAATGCGACAGCAGATGATATTCTTGCCTTGAACGTTGAGTCATTTTTGGACAGGAGACTCCAGACACTTGTGTTCAGAAAGGGACTGGCTAAAACGCCCAATATGGCCAGGCAACTGATAGTTCATGGTCACATAGTTGTTGGAGACAGGAAGGTCACAATACCCAGTTTCAAGGTGCTGAAGGAACAGGAAGACATGATAGGTTATGCACCAAATTCACCATTTGCAAACGAGCTTCATCCAATGAGAGCGGGAGCTCAAGCTCAAAATGAGACTCAGGAGGCGAACTGATGGGAAAATTAGGAGTAGTAAATATATATGCATCTCAAAATAATACTGTGATTACAGTAACGGACATTACAGGTGCTGAAACATTGGCCAAGGCATCTGGAGGAATGGTTGTCAAAGCTGATAGGGATGAAAGTTCTCCGTATGCAGCTATGAAAGCTGTAGATATTATAGTAGAAAAATTAAGGGAAAAGGAAGTCACAGATGTGGTCATAAAAATAAGAGCTCCTGGGGGAGCTAAAAGTCACAATCCAGGACCTGGAGCTCAGGCAGCTGTTAGGGCACTCGCGAGAGCAGGTATCAAGATAGCTAGAATAGAGGATACCACACCTGTCCCCCACGACGGTACGAAAAAGAAAGGGGGAAAAAGGGGAAGAAGGGTATGACCCAGAACATAAAAATACTAGACGAAGGAAATACATATATTACATTCGAAATTTCCGATATCACTCCGGCATATGCTAACATGCTGAGAAGAACATTGATCAACGATATCCCCAAGCTGGCAATTTCAAAGGTCAATTTTCATCACGGTGAAATCAGGCAGGGTGAAGATAAGGTTTATTCATCATCCACATCTCTATTTGATGAGGTAATTGCATCTAGGCTTGGGATGATACCACTACCAACGGATCTATCTATGAACGAAAGAGAATCATGTTCATGTGGGGGTCAAGGCTGTCCGCTATGCACTGTAAATTACAGTATATTCGCGGTGGGACCGAAAGTTGTCACAAGCGGTGATCTTGTACCACTTGGTGATGCAAAATTTTCACCTGTAGACAAAGATATTCCAATCGTGGAATTGAATGAGAGACAGGCGATTATGCTTGATGCAGAGGCTTACATGGGAAGGGCTAAAGATCACGCCAGATTCCAGGTTGCGATAGGTGTTGCATACAGGTATCACAGAGAACTTACAGTATCAAGAAGAGAGCCAGAAGTGGAGGAAATTGTAGAAAAATCTCCAAAAAATGTAATTTTTCAAGATGACAAGGAAATTACGTTTACCACGGATTATCCTTCAAAATATATAGCGAAGCTTTACAGAATGGATTCTCTGAAAATAAAGGAAGATGACTCGAGATTTATATTCCATTTTGAGACAGATGGCAGTTTAACAGCAAGGGAAGTTTTAACTTATGCACTTGAAAGGATTAAGAACAGATTATCATTTCTGAGAGAACAGGTACCTGGAGAATAAATATACAAGAATTTGCATGGGTAAGCAATGGTCCTTGATAATCTTGCTAAAAGCCTTCGTGAAGCACTGAAAAAAATTTCAAGAAGTTCCTTGGTAGATGAGAGATTAATAGACGAAATAGTAAAGGAAATGCAGAGAGCCCTTCTGCTTGCAGATGTTGATGTTAATCTAACATTAGAACTAACATCAAGGGTTGAAAAAAGGGCAAAAGAAGAACCTGTGCCAAATAATTCCAATCCAAGAAATCATCTGATCAAAATAATATATGAAGAGCTTTTAAAGATCCTCGGCAAACCAAGAGAATTCAGGATTAAACCTGCCACGATTATGCTGGTTGGTCTTTACGGTCAGGGAAAAACAACAAGCGCAGGGAAACTAGCTAAATTCTATTTGAAGCACGGGCTGAAGGTAGTTCTTATTGCTGCAGACACACAGAGACTAGGAGCATTCGAGCAGCTCCAACAGGTAGCCCAATCAGTAGGTGCTGATTTCTTCGGAATCTATGGAGAGAAGAACAGCTCCAAAATAGTGAAGGAAGGTCTTTCCAAGTATAAGGACTGGGATGTAAAAATTATAGATACAAGCGGAAGAAATGCAATCGACAGCAATCTGACTAAAGAAATAATGGATATAAATGAGATATCAAAGGCAGATGAAGTAATTCTCGTCCTTGATGCAAGTGTAGGTCAACAAGCAGGAAAACAGGCGAAGGCTTTTAACGATGCAGTTAAGATCACAGGGGTTTTTCTTTCAAAACTGGATGGAACAGCAAAAGGCGGGGGAGCACTGAGCGCTGTTGCATCGACTGGAGCGCCTATCCTATTTATTGGAACAGGAGAGCACATGGATGATATAGAGTACTTTAATCCGGCCCGCTTCCTATCAAGACTCCTCGGTATGGGAGATTTCGAGACTTTAATGTCGACAGCAAAGGAAATGCAGGAAAATCTTGATGAAGAAGCAATGGAAAAAATGGCGAAGGGGAAATTTACACTTAAGGAGATGTACGATGTTTGGGATCAGATGTCCAAGCCAGGATTGTTCAAGAAGCTTTTTGACTCTCTTCCGATGGCTAAAATACAGCAAAAAGAAGTGGATGATGAATTCTTCACAAGCTCAGAAACCAAGATAAAGAAATACAAAATAATAATGGATTCAATGACTTATTATGAGATGGAAAATCCAGATATTATAAAGGGTTCAAGGGTAGACAGGATCTCACGAGGGGCTGGAGTCGACAGTTCTGACGTGAAAGAGTTATTGAAAGACTACAAAAGAATGAAGGATATGGTAAAGAATCTCAAGAGCAACAGGAGAATATTGAACGTCATGAAAAAGCAAATGAAGGGAGGTCTCCCAGAGGACCTTGGAGATCTGGGAAATCAGTGAATGTATCTCTCGTAAATACCTTGAGAATGCTGATATTTTAGATTTCTATATATAAGGGCATTTTCAATTGCCATCCTTTCCACATCATCGCCGCATCGGATGATTTTCGCTGGGGAACCAACTGCTAAGCACTTCTTTTCTACAATCATATTTGAAGTCACAAGCGCTCCAGCACCGATGACTGCACCGTCCTCAACTTTTGATCCGGAAAGAAGAATTGCGCCCATTCCAACTATAACATTGTTCCCTACGATTGAACCATGAACAATTGCACTGTGCCCTACTGATACATTATTGCCTATCTTAGTACAGTTTTCCCTATCGGTGTGAACTACCACGTTATCTTGTATATTGCTTCCTTTACCCAAATAGATGGAATTCTGGTCCGCTCTTAGAACTGCACCATACATCACTGCAGAATCATCATCTATGGTAACATCACCTATGAGAGTTGCATTGTATGCAATAAATACATTTTTACCTATTTTCAAGTCTGTCACCTATCTCTAAAAGTGACATTCTCTCTGCTTTGATTAGCTTTTCTCCATTTAATTCAATAAGTGTATTATTTTTCCTAAGCTTACCATCAATCCTTATTCTTCCTTCTCTGATGATAATCCATCCATTACCTGAGACCGGAACCTCTTTGTTCCTGAGTATTCTAAGGGTTGATGATTTTTCACCTCTTATCAGAGAACCAAAATTAAAATCATCCCGGTTTGAATATGATTTTACTACCTCCTCATAATCCTTTGCACTGTCAACCGATTTCCAGAATCCTTTATATTTAAGTCCGGCGATCTGGCCTTCCTTGGCAAGGACAGGAAAGACAGTTTTTTCAATATCCTTCTCCTGATATTCCCTCTCCAGATATTTTCTGATATCCTTCTTGATCAGATAATATCCTGCATTTATATAATGGTTAAGAATCGGTTTCTCCTGAAATTCTGTGACCTCCTTCCCCTTTACCCTTACTATGCCGTATGGACTTATCATTTTTACCAGAACCATAGAGAGTATTTTATTTTGTTTCTTTGAAAAGTCAATCAAATCATTCATATCCATATCACATATTGTGTCACCATTCCTTAGGATGACATCATCATCAACATTCTGAAATAGATTTCTTATTGCCCACAATGTTCCCATGGGTTTTTCCTCTTCAAGGTAGTGTACATTAATTCCATAGAATGAATTTCCATACCTTTCCTTAATAACTTCTTTTTTGAATCCTATCAATAGATAAACATCCTTGATACCAGAGCTGCTGAAATCCATAAGCTGTCTATCGAGTATTGTATAATTTTCCTTAAGATTCAGCATGGTTTTTGGTATATTTTCAGCCACGGATTGCATTCTCTTTCCATATCCCCCGGTAAGTATTGCACCTATCACGACTACTAATTTTGTACAGCAGCTTAAATTTTTCCCGTGAATTTCAAGTAATTATATGTAAATCTTCGCCACAAAACAGACAGTGACCACTGTCATCATAAAACTTTTTCGTAACGGAAAAACCATTTCTTTCAATGACAAGTCTCCCACACCTTGGACAGTATGTATTTTCCAACTTATTCCCAGGCACATTGCCAAGATAAACAAATTCCAACCCTTCTTCCTTGGCCACTCTGTAATGATTCTCCAAAACACTTATTGGTGTTGGGGGAATATCATTCATGAGATAGTCAGGATGAAACCTTGTGAAATGAATTGGGGTCTTCTCCCCAAGGTTGGATTTAATCCAAGATACCAAAAGCCCAACATCCTCTAAATTGTCACCGATTCCTTCGACAGGAACTACAAGGTCTGTCAATTCAATATGAATTCCTTTTTCTTTCAATAATTTCAATGCAGAAAACACTGGATCGTAAGATTTAATATTTATATATTTTTTTGCAAAGAAATCATTTGCATTACCCTTAAAATCCACTGTTATTGCATCGAGGAATGAGGAGACATATTCCACTGCCTCACGACTCATATAACCATTGGAAACAAAAGTATTAAAACCATTTACCTTTCTAATCTCCTCAGCTATATCCTTGGCGTATTCAGCAAATATTGTAGGCTCATTATAAGTATAGGAAGCCCCATCAGCTCTATACTTTTTAAGGATTATTCTTGCATCATCAGGACTAAGCGAGTAACCTTCAACGGTCCTTCTCTGGGATATATCATAATTCTGGCAGTATTTGCACATCCAGTTGCATCCGGTTGTTGATATAGAGAGGACTTTGGATCCAGGTTTAAAATGGAAGAGGGGTTTCTTTTCAATCGGATCTATGTTCATTGAGGTACTCAAACCCCAAGACAGGAGATACAGCTTTCCACCGATATTTTTTCTTATGCCGCAAAATCCTGTCTGTCCATCTTTCAGGCTACAGTATCTGCTACAGGCAGTGCAAATAACTCTCCCGTTCAATTTGTCGTAAAGGGTAGCCTCCTTCACAGGAATAGTAAAGAAATTTGAAATAATAAAGTTCATAATGTATGAGGGATCAAAAAAAAGGAGGTTCTGTTTCATACAGAAGAAGATACGACATCACATATGGCAATATTATTCGATCTTGCAAGAGAATTTTTCAAATCAAAATGTGGAACGCAATGAAATTTGAGAGAATCCATTAAACAAAGTAAAAGGAACAAAGCTAATACGTAATTTTAGCTGACAGATTGTGGACAAAGGAAATGAAAGAAATCAGGAAATATAAAGTAAAATGAAGAATTAAGGCAGAAGAATAATTTTATTGAAAAATTAATTGAAATTTTTGAGTTCAAGAGATCTAAACATAGCATATGCAACAAAAAGTCATCCCATCTTTGCTACTGTTATAGATATAAAGATTATATTGGCCAGAATACTTTTAGTAATTCTATTGTAACACCAAAAATTATCGCTATATATAGAACGAGCTTAGGATCCATAACAGGACCTAGGTCCTCCTCCTCATCGAAATATCTAATTAACCCAGCTGCTGACTGGAATCCTGACCCCTTTTTCTGTTCTGCCACTAAAACGTTAATGATAAAAGGTAATTTAATCTTTCTATAGGATCAAAACCGGATTTCGTATAATTATGTTAATATTAAAATAGAATATGAGACTGCCAAAACTCATAAACTGTAGATTTTGCAGCTAAGTGGATTGAATTAATATGTAGTAAATATTTTTATGCTGCCTGATGTTACTAAATAAATGAACCATATCAATCGGTTTGTTTCCTCAGAAGCCCAAAGAATTTCAAATATTATAAGCCAAGCTGAAAAAAATATTTTCATTGAAGTGGAAGACAATTATCTTGAGGGACTGATTGTAAATGAAATTATAGATACAAATAATTCAAGGAGACTCATTTTTATCAGGGAAGAGGCCAGAGAATACGACTCATTCATTAATGATTTACAGAAGAAGCTTGATGAATCATTCAAGAAATTGACAAGAGGTGCATCTTTTTCTGTAATAAATAATAAATCAGATTCAAGAAAGGCTGAAGTTATCAAAATTATTGATTATTTAATAAAATATACAAAATTAATATTGATAATAGAAAAACTTGAGGTCGCTAAAAAATCGCTGATAGATCTTATTGAGGACTTTGTCTCTTTATCAAATGAGTCAAAGGCAATGACAATTATCTTTGCCAACTCCAAAAATTACACACCTGAAAACTTTACAGAAATAAACAGGATTAAGAATTCTAAAAATTTTCAGTACTACAAGATTAGAAATCTAAGTTTTGAAGAATATGAAGATATTCTTGAGAATGATTATTTTTTACCGCTAGATATCTTACTGGAATTGTATGAAAGGTCAGAAGGCTCATTGGAGTATACATATTATGAACTTTCAATACTGAGAAACAAAAGGTATATAGACGATATAGGAAGATGGATAGGAGGCAACAGTATACCAGATGAAATTCCGCGTGGATTAAATGAATTGCTAGCTTATAGATACAAAATGCTTGATGATAACAAACGAGACCTGCTGAGATGGCTGTGTTTCCAGGAGGAGGGAATGGATGCTGAAACACTCAGGAAGGTCAGTGGTCTGAATGAAAATCATTTTATAAATGCCTTGGAGGGCCTAAATGAATATGGAATTATCAAGATTATTGGAAATAAGGTGATTTTTGAAGACAAGAAAATGAAAGATTTTATCAAATCTTCTATTTCCGATTATTCAAAAACTTCAATAGCAAAGATAATAATGAACAACATTAATGAAGAATCACTATCCTTCATAGAATTACTCTTGGAGGCAAAAGAGTATGACAAGGCCGAAGATTTGATAATAAAATATACCAAAAGGATTTCTGGACGGAATATTAATGTATACCAGTCATTGATGGAATCGTTATTGAAATACAGGAAATCTGAAAGACTTCTAAGAAGATATGCACGAATATTGCTCTATCAGGGATACAAAGAAGAGGCTAACAAGGTCCTGAAGGAAATAGAAGAAAATTACAGCGAACCATCATCCGGTTTCTATGCGCTAAAAGCCTGGGCAATTAATGGGGAGGAATTAGAAAGAATAGATGATTTAATGGAGAAAGCCAAGGATAAGGTTGATAAAGATTGGATAAAGTATTATAAAATGTATAATCTATGGCAGAAGGGAGAGACTGAAAAAGCCACTGAATTAGGGGAAGAGTTAATTAATTCAAGCGATGAAATCCAGATAAGGGGAGAAGTTTTTAGGATGCTGGGGAATATTTCTCTCGATAATGAAGAATTCGATAATGCTTTAGGATACTATGAAAAGGCCAGAATAATATCTGAAAATATAGGCGATTACAGAAATTTATCAAGGATCCTGAGCAATGAATCAAATGTCTTTTTTGCCAAGGGGGATGAAGAAAAGGCATTTGAGTATATGAAAAAATCAAAAACAATAGCAAAGGAGAATTTCGATATTTCAGTCTACGTAATAGTAGACTATAACGAAGCCATAGCCGAATACGATTACCAGTTAATAACATATGATGAATTGACAAAGAAACTAGAACGCATGGAAAGTATAGTGATGAAATATGGAAGTCCAACGTTAGTACAAAATTATTTTCTAACGTTAGCATCTATTTACATATTCTCTCTGGAATTTGAAAAGTTCGATGAATATGTAAAGAAAGCGGAAGCAGAAATAAATAGAAGAGGAAATAAATTCCAGGCTCAAAGAATGGAAATATTGAAGAGATTAAAGGGAGTTCTAAAGGGCGAAGAGGTAAATATAAGGGAAGAAGATATAAATCAGCTGAATGCGCTTGATTACGTTGTTATAAAAGTATTGCAGGATGATGTGGAAAGTGCCTACAGGGTAATCACTAAGTTACCAGACGAGAATGAGAGTATTTATTTTATGGCTTTAATAAGAATCATGAAAGGTGAAAATATAGATAACATAAAGAAGGAGATGGAAAAATTCTTGCAGAGAAAAAGCATTTTTTCTGATTTTTTAAGGGATTTATTT
>CAZIOW010000013.1:0-39263 GCA_964541025.1 uncultured Thermoplasmatales archaeon | reverse complement strand
CTACGGGCTTTGGGAGCCTGGGATCCAATCAAAATTCGGATGGCCCATTTCAAGTCCTCAGCAGTTTTTTGAGCTAAGCTTAAATACTAATTAGTGTTAGTTTAAAATGCGGCATGCCACAATTGAGGATATTAATGATCATGGAAAGCTGATAGAGAGCCTCAGAATTATTAGAGGGATTAAGGAAAAGGCTCCAGGTCATTTTTATTATAAAGGAAAGAGCGTCATCCATTTTCACATAGACGGGAATTCCGTATTTGCAGATGTTGGAAATGATAGAATCCTGGTAGATGAAGAGAATTACGCGGACATAATTCGGATCGTGCTTTCCTATATGAAAACGCTGGAATGATGACGTACGAATTGCTGACTTCTCGCGCACAGGCTTATTATTCCCGACCGACTCTCTCATTTATGGCATGATCATGATTATTGGCACCGATAGTATCACGAATTTTGTGTAAGTAAATCACGGAAAGATCATGAAATAAAATTCATAAAAAAAAGCAAGGATGCCTCCTCAAGAGAACGAGGGGGCAATGCATAATGGAATGTCCGGACAAAGATATCCTAAATGATCGACATTGAAGGAGTTCGTAGAATACCTCATGAGGGGAGAGTTACAGGCATTTCTCGAAGAAAAACGGCGTAAACGCAATGATACTAAGAGAGGGATCTCTTAACTCAGTACCTATATGAGATTTATGGGGGAATCCAGAGGGGGGATAGTTGAATGCATTGATTGTAGGCCATTCTTCATCTTACAATGAAACTAACCCCCTCCCCCTCTTCTATCGGCAGTCTCTCCCTGTAGGGTTTATGATTCTTCATTATCGTAAACACATGGTACAGGAGTCTCCTACCAACTGTGATGTATGCCTGAGTTGGTCTCTTCCCCTTCCCTATCTCAACAGAAGCTAAGCTATAAACAGATTCCCATTTATTCAAAAATAATTTCCACACAGTCTCATGCCTATCAGCATATATTACTACCCAGTGGTTGTGTAGTAGTAAGAAGGAGATGTCTCGACAATCTCCTATTCACCCTTATTGCAGGGTATTAAGTAGAGGCGAAGGATAGCCAGTCTAACTATCGACCTCTAAGGTCAAGAAATAGCCCGGCTATCTCTCCGACCCTCACTCTGTCATCGTCATAACAGAGTGGTCAAAAATCCTTTTTCATGGCGTCTTAACACACTTAATTTGCAATGAAAATTAAAATACTTAGAATCGATCACTTCCTCACAAGTGATTTAGATGTCGCCAGATCTTATAAATAATCTCTGGGTTTTGTTTGCAAGTCTTCTTGTATTTACGATGACCGTATCTGTTGGCCTTCTGGAAATCGGTGAACTTAACCATAAAATGGATAGAAGTCTGTATAAGACTCTTATAATAACCGGTTTTTCATTATTTTTTATGGGCCTTGTCGGATTCAATATTGCTTTCGCGCCGACAATAGGTGGTATAATTGGAAATCCGGGTTACAGCAATATATTCCTCGGACTTTTTTCTTCAAATCTGTCTGGTGAACTGACTGGCGTTTTCTGGCTCACAGGTGCCAAATTCTTTGATACCGGCCTTTCGACGGGCGCGTATTTTCTCTTTGAAACGGCATTCGCCTCAGTAACACTGGCACTTGTTGGCGTTGTCGTACTGCGTAAGATGAAAATGTCAGCTTTCATGTTATTTTCGATCATTTACTTCATATTTATATGGACTATCCCTGCTGCGTGGATATGGAATCCAACCGGCTGGCTGTATAAGCTGGGCGTTCGTGATTTCGCCGGAGGCCTAGTTGTCCATGGCGCTGCCGGATTCGCTGCTCTTGCTATAATGGTTCGAATATGGCAGGAAGAAAAGAAAAGGGGCCTGAAACAGTCGAAGGAAGAACGCCTGAATCTGAACTCTAGCTGGCTAACGCTTTCCATCATACTGTTATGGGTCGGCTGGTTTGGCTTCAATCCAGGAAGCGAACTCGCTTTCACAACTGAAACGATTATAGTTGTGATAACCACGTTCCTGGCTGCTGCTTCTGCAATGGTTTCAACCATGCTTACTAAATTCCTTGTTTCAAAGCAGGAGCCAGGGCTAATATATGCCGTGAATGGTGTTTTAATGGGGCTCATAGTCATAACTCCTCTTGCAGGCTATGTGAGCCCGGGGAGCGCAGTCATTCTGGGACTTATCAGTGGACCAATATTTGTCTTTGCGGAAAGTATATTCTCCAGGCCTAAATGGTACAGTGATCCGATAGGAGTGCTGCCTGGCCATATGGTTGGCGGTATATTTGGCCTGCTCATGATAGCGTTCTTCACGCAAACCCCATTTGCAGCTGCATCCGGTGCTTCAAACCTTCCGAACGGGATACTGTTTGGCGGTGGCATCATGGCGCTGCACCAGTTTGGGCTTGAAGCCATGGCCGTGGTGGTTGTCGGAGCATTTGTTTTTACTGTTTCATACGCATCGGTTTATGCTATAAGCCTGCTGCTGAACGGAATACTTCAGAATAGCGAATACGAACCAGCTCGTCTTGCAAAAGATGAGAATGTCGAATCTTCGTTGATATAGGATGATAGTAGTGATGCCATTGTGACATCCTCAGCAGACCCTCCTCTGTCTTGAATCTGTGCTTCAGTAACCATGACAGAGAAGTACCCCTCTGCAGTTCCGGTTGCCTTATCAACGTTGCTGTCCTTGAGATGTAGGAACACTTCTCCCCTGTTATCCTCTATGAAGGGGAGGAATTTCGATATTATTGGATTATCTCCGTAGTATCTGTTTAATAATCCAATAATGTGCTGAACTGTATCATATTCAGATTTCCCTTCTATGCTCTTTGCAGTAGATGGATATTTGGTATCTTATTCATGTTCTCCTGTGTCTTCCAGTCCAAGCAATGCAACTCCATATAAAATAACATCATCTAACTTGACAATAGAGTTGAGGAAATCAATGGTTTCACTGAATACTGTCCTTCTTATTGATTTATCATTGATTTCTATCTTGACATCAATGTTATTTTTCTTAAATTCAGAATTCTTATAATAAAGAAGCTGTTCAATATCAGAACGAGGCAAAAATTTAAGTTTATTTATATAGATATACCATTTTCCACTATTTCTTATGAGAAATGCTCGGAAATGATCTGATGACCCATTGTCGAAAATAATATTATGGAATTTTGAAGGAACTGAATTATTGAAACCTATTCGTATCACAATAAAATACCCGACCTCTGGTTCATACCTTATCATATCTGATAACATGCCTTCCAATAAAGAATTACAAATTACGTTAATGTATTTTAGTGATAGTTGCAAGATGAGGGATCTTTTTTTCCTAATCCCAATTCTTATTTATAAATTAATCTGCCCTTTTCTACTTAACTCATTCAATATTTTGTAGAATTTCAATTTCAGATTTTATTAATACTACCATATGAGTTTGAAGAAAATATTTTACATACCCATACCTTCTTACAATAATTTAACTTGCAAGGGTTTAAATTATCCTTTGTCAATTATGTATTATGGGTAATTCTGAGTTCTTAAAAAAACTTGATAGAATAGATCCAAAAAGATACCATTATTTTATAACCTTTCTATCAGATATGGGTTATTTTTTGGATGGTTATGATCTATTGGTGATAGGACCAGCATTGATATTCATAGGTGTTTTGTTCCACCTTAGTGTGTTTCTATCTGCTCTCGTAGGCGTTGCAACAATAGTTGGACAGCTTGTTGGTGGTGCATTATTTGGAGTCGTTGCGGATTTCAAAGGAAGAAAGGTAATCTACCAATGGGACATGTTGCTATTCGCTGTTTTTGCTATTCTATCGGCAATATCTACTAACGCATATGAACTGATTATCTTCAGAGCACTTCTTGGCTTAGCAATTGGTGCCGATTATGCCTTGACGTTATCAATTATAGGGGAATATTCTCCTGTTAAGAAAAGGGGAAAATTCCTTGGGACTGGATTAATGTCTTGGTGGATCGGCGGGACATTTGCAGTAGCCATAGGACTTATTCTTCTACCGTATGGAGATATTGCATGGAGGTATATGCTTGCTGCAGGAGCTATTCCGGCAATTGTTGTTCTCATCTTGAGAAGAAGAGTGGAAGAGACTCCAAGATTTGCAGTGGAGCACAACAACAAAGAGGAAATTGATGATATTAAGAACAAATTGGGGATTAAAGATGATGATACAGTCAAGGAGCCGGTAACTGAAACAGAAAGTAATCCAAATTACGTAAAAAGAGCCATTTTCACATTCACTGCATGGTTTCTGAATGACCTTATATTTTATGGGATAGGAATTTATACTGCAGTTTTGCTTCTTGAGATAGGTTATTCAGGTCACGCAGGTTCACTAGAACTAACCCTCATTCTTTACATTATAGGAGTAATTGGCACCTTAGCATTCGTATTTACAGCAGATAGATTGGGCAGGAAAAACTGGCAGGCATACACTTTTCTGCTACAGGGACTGGCTTTGGGTATACTTGGGGCATACTATTTATTTTTGAAACATTCACCTCCGCTATTATTGCTGTTCCCCATGTTTGCAATTTTTTACTTTGCAAATGCAGGAGGTACAGGACAGACCACTGGAATATTTGTCAGTGAGTTATTTCCAACCAGAATGAGAACAACTGCCATGGGAGCGGGAACTGCAATAAGCAGGGTAGGAGCTATAATTTCAGCAGTTCTCTTTCCAATAATGCTCAAGATTTATGGAATTGCACCTATGGAGTTCATTCTGCTTGCTGTAGGACTGGCTGGTTTCATAATAACTATTACACTTGGAGAGGAAACAAAGAATAAATCTCTTGAAACTCTGGCAAGATAATTGCTCCAATTTATTTATTATCTTTTTTTACATTTATAGAATGATGGAGCTTCGTAAGGATTTATTTTCCTTTGAAAGTATTTTCCCTAAAATCGCTTTGTATTCCATATCCTCTAGGAAATTGGTTTCTGGTGGCTCAAATTCATCAAATAATGGACTTTTGTATTATAACCAAAATACAAAGAGTTATACCTTTGTTAAACTACCTTTTATAAATGGAAAAAATAGTGAATCTAATTATCATAATGAAGGAATAGAAACCGGAACAATTTATTCAATCTTATCAAAAGATATAGGTGGAAAACCTATAGAACATCTCAGGGAGGTTTTATTTATCAATAGAGTTCCTTACTTTAATGGGAGATACTACCACTTTATATTATTTACCAATAGGGAAATGGAGAGCGTAACCAGAAGATTATTGGAGATGAATAACTATTACAACAAAAAATTTGGAAATGATTATTTTAGAATTGATGAAATAACAAATTCAGATGATTTAACTGAATTAAGCAAGTTTTATATTAGCGATGAGGAAAAATTTGCTGCTGAAATAGCTGTTCCATATACAGGACCAAGATTATTGTTTATTTCCAGAGGTTACAATGGAGAATTGGAAGAATACAGCTGTATTTTTAAAATTAATGAAGAATTAAGTCTATCAAAAATAGAGATGTTAATACCAAATTTTATCTTGGATGGTAAAAGTTTTGCCCGGATATTTAATGATATTTTAGGTGATTTGCCCCCGCATGATTATTTTTATGGTTTTTGCAATTCTAATCACTGCACCCTCTCAATGGTTTTCAATGGCTTATTCAAGGATATTGTACAGAAAATCTTGGAGCGTCTTGAAGATGGTATTCCTGAAGTTCATGTCTCTTTTCATGAAATGCACAATCTAGTTTAAATAGATATATGATATAAGGATTTATGAAAGATTTGTTACTAATAATAACCATGGGCAACGAAAACCAGGAAATGGCAAGATTTTCCCTCACGGGAGCTCTTAGACAGGCAAAATCTGGTAGATACAATGATGTAAAGGTGCTATTTTATGGCCCTAGCGAAAAGTTTATCGCAAACACAGATGAGTCAACAGAGAGCACTCTGAAAGAACTGATTTCTCTGAAGACTGTTGATTCTGCTTGTATTGCCATTGCGAAGTTCTACAATGTGGATAAGAAGCTAAATGATATGGGAATTGAGCTAGCTCCCTTCGGTGAGCGTTTAGCATCCTATATAGAAAAAGGATATCAGGTAGTAACCTTCTGATTTTGAATGATGAAAAATAAGAATAATATTAATCTATTATTTTCCATCATTGTAATAATAGGTACAACTTTCTTTGTCAGATCAAGCAATAATATGGTGGGGACTACCCTTCCTCTACTTGGAAAATATGTACTTTATTTTTCACAGTTTGAAATTGGACTTTTAGTTGCACTTCTATCCCTTTCGTCCTTTCTCTCAACTGTTTTAATAAATGCTAAACTAAATTCCCGGGAGAGGAGATTTGCATTTATATTTTCATTAATAGCTTATACCCTTACATTTATTGGTTTCTGGGATTCAAGTGTGTTTTCAGTATGGCTATTTTCCGCAGCATCAGGGGCCACCCTTGGCCTTATAATGCCAAACATTATCACATCTGCAGGACTTTTTGATGACCGTAAGATAAGGGAAAGAGTTCTCTCGTTATACACAATTACCCTTAGCCTAAGCCTTGTTGCTGGACCTGCAATAGAATCATTTCTTCTGAAATTCCTTTCTCTAAGGTCAGTATTCCTAGCTTTTACTTTTTTTGGAATATTGGCGCTCCTTTTTTCTTTGTTTCTCAAATTTCCAGATGAAAGCAGAGTTAAGGAAAAGATATCAGTTTTTAAAAATAATGGATTTAGAGTGGCACTTCTAAATATTCTTACATATAACATACCTTTCAGTATAATCATTTCATTCCTTGGCATATATGAAAGAGAATATTTTGGGATTGGTCTTTCAGAAGTTTCTCTAATCTTCTCACTCTTCTTTTTGTCATCATTCAGTTCTAGGCTTTTTTTGTTTGTTAGGCCTCCACAGAAAATTGCCTTGGGTATGATAGTTTCAATTTCTTTGACAATTCTGGGGATTATCTTGATAATCCTAAGCCAAAATATTTTGATTTTTGCTATTTCGTTGATAATCATGGGAATTCCCCATGGCTTAGCATATCCCCTATCCGTGATTACCCTCGGTAGGTCATTCGAGCCAAGACATAGGAATTTGGCCAACAGTTACTATTTTTCCTCAATGATGTTGATAGGTATAATAGTTCCAATTGCAGGAGGCTTTCTGATAGACAATCTTGGCTTCAGGTTTGTATTCATGCTACTGCTACTTATAATTGCACTCTTGATTATTCCATTAATCAGGGAATTGAGAATTTTCAAAATTTAGATATCAGTAGGAATTTCTTTCAGCTCTCCCTTTAGCATTAATTGAATATTGTCATCTGGATCGTAATTATGGGCTTTCCAGATCCTTATGCCTTTTTCTCTCAACAGGGCCTTTGCTATTTCTCCAATCCTTATAACAATGACATCTGTTACAAGATTTTCAACTAAAATTTTCTGCAATTTTTGAGCGTTCCTCTTTTCGCTTATTGCAAAGGAAAGAAGTAATTCTTCCCTTTTAATTTTCCCGTCAGTATCTATCTGATACACAATATAATTGCCAGCCTTTGAAAATCTTTCATCAATTCGGCCTTCCCTTGCTGGGATAACTACTTTTCTTATTCCTTCTATAGATGGTTCAAGGTGAATAACTATGTTTTTAATCTCTGGCATTTTACTATAAACATTCTCTTCCACTTCATCCGCTATTAAATGGGCTTCTTCTATTGTCAATTTTGGATTCACGACCAGTACAACCTCAGCGAATATAACTGGTCCGGCCCATCTGACCTTCGTCGATTTGATTCCTCTTATATTTTCATTTTCCTTTACCAGTTCATCTATTCTATTGACTACATTTCTGTCCTTTGGAAGGTCAAGAAGGCTTACGACACTGTCCTTTCCTATCTCATAGGATGTGTAGAATAGTGTAAAGGCTGCAATCACTATTGCAACATAATAGAAAATTATGTTATGAGTTATATAATTTATAAATAGTCCAGCTGCAACTCCAAGTCCCTCGTATACATCGGTATAGGTGTGAAGACCGTCTGATTTTAGAGATGGAGAATTCAGCAGGTTACCTCCGGTAATTTTCATCCTTCCTGCTAGGAAAAGTGGAATAATTGAAACAGTCTGAATTATACTGGATTGCAGATCTCCAGTTGGTTGATGTGTAAAAGAAGTTCTTATTATATCGAATGCTGAATAGGCAACTATGATTGCAATAAAAAGAGATATTAAGTCCTCCATCTTATAAAGTCCATAGGAATATCTGTTTCTTATATTACTGCGTGAAATTTTAAGAGATATGAGAACCAGAAAAGTAATGGAAATATCTATTGCTATGTGAAATGATTCTATCAAAAGTGCGTAATTTTTCCAGACCAAGGAAGCAAATATCCTCAGGAAGAATACTATGAATTGAAATAATAGAGCCATAAAGATGAATAAATCAGGATTTTTGCTTTTTAATATTTTCATCTTCCTTGATGTAATTGCAGGATTTTATAAAAATTTAATTAGAATTAGGTTATTATTAAAAATATTTAATTAGCTAAAAACTGATCTCCCTATCTTGGTCATGCCCAGTATTTCAGTGTACAGAAATGCCAGTATTATGAATCCCAGGAAAACGTATGCAACTGAAGGCTTTGTTACCAATATGGAATATATCAAAACAATGAATGAAAGTATTTGGGCCAAACCTCCAACCATTATTTCTCTTCCCCTTCTAATCATTGCATCCAGATTTATCTTTATGAGAGAAAAATTTGCTGAAATATGAATGAACAGGTTTCCCATACCGGCAAGTGCCCCCAAGGTAAGGAAGGAGTTAAAAGGACCTTCTATTTTCAAAAGGGGCATAATTATTAGTAAATAAAGAAGAATGGTCACTATCCCCGCAACAAGCGGGTTCCCATATCTTAAAAATGTAAGATTCGTAGGTAGCAATCGGTTAAGACTCATAGCATAAAGGTTTCTTGATGTTGCTATCATGAACGCAAGAGATGCTAAAATTCCATCACTAATTGCAGCTATTATTAATACAGGTAATCCAAAAGGACCCAGCATATCTTTTAATACAAATAGAAGAGGGGTTTTACCCATTATTGCAGAATTCAACTCCCCTTCATAAATAAAATAGTTGACAAGACCATATAGGACCAGGGCCATGAGCCCTCCCCCTACTAGAATTACCAATATTGCTGCCCTACCCACATTTACCTCGGCCCGTTTAACTTCCCCAGAAACAGGGGTTATAGACCCGTACCCCGTCGGTATTCCTATTGCATACAGAATACCAAGTATTATCAAGGGCATTGTTGGTTTAACAGTGACGGGATCATAGAAGTGAAGATGAGCATAGAAGATTGAAATAGTGAACACTAGAACAAGAGCTGCAAGTTCAAGTGATGATGCAAATATTGCATAATGAGCTGAAGGTTTTATACCCATAATCAGGAAAATGGATGCAGGTCCTATTGATATCAAAAAAGCAAGAAAGATTGGAAAGTGAAGCAGATAATTTATTATGAATGTTGAACCAGCAATGTATGCAGCTCCATAAAGAACTGAATAGTACGTGTAAATAATCCCCGTTTCAAGGCCTAGTCTCTTCGAAAGACCATAGAAAGCATAATTGAAGTATCCTCCGGTGGATGTGAATTTATTTGACAGAAAAAAAACGACAAGACCGTTCAATAGTACCACTAAAGTACCTATAAGAACAATTATAGGCGAAAATCCTCCTGTGAGGATTACTACAGCCGTAGTATAAGTGAGCATTGTGAGAAAAGGAGCCTGACCACCCAGTGAGAGGAAGAATATATCCTTGAAATCCATCTTCCTCTTGAGCTCGTCCTTCATTGGTGGTCTGTCCTCTTTTGCCATTACTGTCACCTATTTCATTTATTTGTATTAAATTATGGGCCTTTGATGAAATTCTTATATTTGAATGTTTATTATTATTTTAATTATTGTTTTATTAGCCTTAAAATAATTAGGCCTTTCTTATGATCTATTTCCTTTCTCACACCCTCTATTTTCAGATTTGCCCATTCGTCTTCACTAACTCCGTGGGAATTTTTCAATTTACCTGAGTCGTTATCATATTCGAAAATATATATAAAACCTCCATCATTAAGGTATCTGACGAGATTCTTCAAAGATTCATCCCTGTCTTTCCAATGATGGTATGAAAATGAGGATATTATTGCATCAAATTTTTCATTGAATGGAATCTCCCTGCTGCTTCCGAGTGCAATGCTGATCCTGTTTTCCAGACCATATTTAACAGCATTTTTCCTTGACATTTTCAGCATTGATGGAGAAGGATCTACGCAGAAAAAATGTGTATTTACCATATCCTGTGCAAGTGATATTACTACTTTTCCGGGCCCACAGCCAATATCCATTAACTTTTCAATCTTCTTTCCTGCGATTTCATCTATTATGATATTATAATATCTTTTGAGTATAGGCGTTAATATTTTGTCATATATACAGGATGAAATAGTGCCAAATTTCTCTTCGCCTTCAAGGTAAAAACTATCTTCTGACATCATTATCCCTCTTATTTAAAATTATTTTAGTTGCTAACCCATTTACTACCCCATTCTTTCATCTGGTCCACTATATTCCCCAGTGATTTCCCTTTCTCTGTTAGAATATAGGTTACCCTGATGGGTCTTGTATTAGCGACAACTCTTTGCAATATACCTTCCTGCTCAAGAAATTTAAGTTTCTCGGAAAGCATCCTAGATGATATTCCTTCTACAGATTTCTTCAGCTGATTGAAGCCCTTCGGCTGTTGGCAGAGGTCTCTTAAAATCATAAACGTCCATGCATCCCTTAAAATGTACAGAGTTCTCTCAACTGGACAAGGAGATTCCTTTCTTGCTTCTATATCGTAATGTTTCCTCTGCATAATACTATATTGAAACTAAGTTTATAAAATTAACCTAAGTATTCAATTTCATTTAGGTCCATGCTTTTTTTAAAAAATTTTTGCTAAATGCCTACAATATTTATTAAATATTTCATTATATTTATGAGGAGTGGGAAAAGGGGAGCGAATACTTAAGGATTCTATAATGTTCATTCTTATGTCATTATTCTGGGCCCTCAATTACTCATTTTTAAAGATAGCCATCGAATATGAACCTCCGTTGGTTGTGCTCTTGTTTAGAATAATATTTGCTGCGATATTTTCATTTATGTTTTCGTACTCTTCTTTCGGGGCACTTAAGGGTATAGGCTTTTTTAAATTGTTGATAATGAGCCTGCTTAATATTTCTTTATTCATGACCCTGTGGTTTCTTGGAGAAGAAACTGAACCTGCCTCAATTTCATCGATACTGATATATACCTATCCAATAATTTCAGTCCTGTTTTCTGCACTATTCCTTGGTGAAAAACTTACTCCTCTGAAAATAACGGGAACATTTGTTGGGTTCATTGGACTTATTGTAATCTTCATTTACCAGATTCAAGTAAAGTTCAGCATAGGATTGTTTCTTCTTCTCGCTGGCGCTCTAATGTGGTCATTCGGTACTGTTTACTATAAAAAATACTTGGGAAACATTGATCAGAGAGCAGTCAATTCGATTCAATTCATGTATGCCATTCCCGTTATATTAATTTTCACTATCTTTGACGGAGGTTTCAAGCCTTTAAATTTAAATTTCCTTCTAATCACACTTTACATGGGTTCGCTTGGAACTGCTGTTGCATACTTCATATATCTTTCATTGCTAAAGAAATATAATGTTTCCCATATCTCTCCTTATCTATTCTCAGTTCCTGCCTTTTCAATTTTTCTCAGCCTTTTGATAAATAAAGAAATTATAGCACTGAATACTATTATAGGCTTCTTGCTCGTTTCAGCCGGTATATTCTTAAGTTCGAGATAAATAGAATAAAGAAATTAATAATCCTTATCTACATTTCCTTTCACTGGGAACCTTATAAATGCAAGATAAAGTGTTGCAATAAATGTTATGAACATCAGGAAAAATGTTATCAGAGCAAAATAAGGCAGAAGATCCGGTATCTGGAAAAGAGGATTGATCATTTCGCTTGCAGGTATTCCGGCATTCCCAGCCACTATTATGTATGGGTATCGGGCAATGTTTATAGTTATCTCGAAGAACATCATGAAGAAATATGATATTCCTGACCCAAAGAGAGCGATCCAGTAGCTCTTTGAGCTGATGAATGATATAATGCTGAAAATCAACATGATGATTATCATTACTTCCGATATCTGGAGGTAGTAGTGTATGGACATCTGTGAATAGAGATACTGCGAGTTTATTTTGAATTCATTGATGGTGATGAAAAATGTTATTATTGAAAGTATTGAAAAAATCAATGTCATTACCCTCGAAGCTGAAAAAGCTTTGTTGAATTCATTGGAAGCACTCTTTCTTTTTTTAATCCAGGAGTAAGAAAGAACTATGAATGATGTGAGCGCAATGGAGATGAACCACGTATAAAGTGCAAGAGGCATATAGATAGGATTTGCGAATGGATTCTGGCCATTAGGAACAAACAGTGTTAGCTGTGAAACACTTTCTGTCTTTATTCCATATGGAAAATCTATGGTAGCAAATATACTGCTCATCCCAAATGGGACCAGCAGTGCACCTATCATCATAAATATTCCAACTGTTGCATGGGCCCTGTTGCCCATCTTGTCCCAAGTGTACCAATACAGACCCATACTTACTATTGCAATCATTATCCCTGCAATCGCAAGAACTATCGGATAAAAAAGCACATTTGTGGCAATATATAGTAAAGATGGCCAGTATCCTGCTAGAAACACGGTAAGCCAAGTGGCCATTACTCCTGCGAAAAGATCAACTCTTATGAGATAGGATGTCAATCTCCTGGCAAATTTAACATAGTCATCATCCTTTCTTACACGTCCTGTTATTTCAAAAATGGGAATTATAACTGACAACCCAAGCACTACTGTAACAAAGAAATAATGGACAAAAAAAGTGAATGCAATACCGCCAAGTCCCCAGTATAAATTGTTCAAATCAATCGCCTCCTTCCATCAAACTTTTCTTTAGATTTTTGAAATATATCATATATATACCCCATAATCCAGCCGCAAGGATTGAAAGTTCCAGTACTATTATACCTATTGTGAATGCTAGTGTCACAGGATGAGCAGTAACAACATCATTATATGTCACAAGCCCATAAATAGTCCAGGGGTGTCTTCCCATTTCTCTTGTTGCCCATCCGAAGCCCCCTGCAAGGATGGCCAGAACTGCACCCAGAAATGATGCATATAGAACAAATGTTTCTGTCTTCATTCTCAAAATCAAGTGGACTAACTTGTCAAGTGTTCTTGAATAAAGACCAAAATAGGCTATTGATACTATGAAGAGAATGACACCTGCAATTACCATGAAATAGTAGAAGAAATGAATGTATGGCATATAAGTTCCACTTGCCTGTAAAGTTAGCTGAGCCATTGAGTTGTTCGCGCCGGGAAGTGACGCAAGATAATTGAAACCTCTAAAGAAATGATTTGGATTTCCGTAAAGGAGTATGCTAATGAGAGGATCATATCCTCCATTCGCTGGTATTCCCTCTGTAGCATAGAATATATTTCTCTGATATGTATAAAGTAGCCTCCCCTGAAAGTCACCCGCAACAGGCTGGAGAATTGATCCAATCGCTGCTATTGCGAATGAAACTTTAAGGGCCTTCCAATTGTACTTCGCATTTCCATAATGCTTAAGTATTTTGAATGATGAATACGAAGCTGCCAAGAAAGATGTAATTATAAGAGCTGCGAGAAAGTTATGCAAATATGTTGCATACTGTTCTGGGTTGAATATTGCTATCCACGGATTACTGGTGAATCCTGACAGCAATTGGAATGCGGTAGGAGATGAAAGAAGTATTGAACCTGTCTGAGGGAGTACCGTTGCTAGTATTTTCAGCTTTGCCGGATTAACCACCTGAGGACCAAGGGCAGGAACCCACGGAAGAACATTCTGTGCTATGAATGTACCAGTTCCCCAGGGAACCTGCATCCACGCATTTACTGCAAGTATCATATACGCCGACAGATTCGATCCGAAAAGTATACCAATTCCAATCAGTACATGGAATCCTTTCCATTTCTTAAATCGGTTGAATGTTGTCAGATATGTCCCTATAAGGACAATTTCAATTAGAAAGGCATATAACTCTATAATCAAGGGTGCAGCAGCCATACTGGCAATCAGAGATATCGATCCTGACCATAGCACTACCAATCCAAATTCAACTAATGTTCCTGTGACAGCACCAACTGCAAACGTTATCCCCCATAATTTGGATGCGTTTTTGGCTAATTTTATATAGTCATCATCCTTTCTCAATATCCCGATGGATTCCAGAGTTAATACGACAACTGGAAATCCCACTGCAAAAATAAGAAAAAATGCATGAACATAGATTCCAACAATTGTCATGTATTCTGCCATATTGGCAGAAGACCAGAATCCACTTGTTTGTAGATTCATTAAACCAATGATATTATAGATTGATATCATTTGGATCAAATAAACAGTTTCTAATTAAATGTAAATATTTCTCATAATTAAGTGATACTAAAAATTTTAATTTATTTAGACTATAATATATTTAAATATGAATTAACTTATCTAACTTTTCTTAATATCTTTAATAGCATTCTCAATCTCTCCAATCTTGCTCTTTCCCTGATCAGCAGTGAAATAAAAGTAACCCAGCCGTCTCCGGATTACATCTTCAACAGTGAGCGCACATTCATTCTTTAGTGCAATTTCAATCTCATTGCCATTTTCTCTCCTGTAAAGAATCTGAGGCAATTCATTAGTTGATACTGTTTTGCCCAGTAAATGTCCAACCTCCCTGGCCACCTTTCTTGATGCATTCCTGTAATTTGTTATCTTTACTCCCATAACAGATACCATCTTTCCTGAAACCTCTATGTGGAAATCCCTGGTCACTCTCCCCGGATCATCCCCCCTCCCATAAAGAGGTCTAATTCCAGAGTAGCTCCCTACAATATCTTCTTCTGATATATTGTTAAAAACCCTCCTCACTGATTCAAGAATATACTGCTTTTCGCCTTCCTTCACATCCCATTCATCGGGGCTTGTGACAAAGTCGTCCGTTGTACCTGCTATTACAGTTTCTCCTCTTGGAATGATGAACATCTGTCTTCCATCTATGTCTGATTTAAACGCAATTGCATTTTTATAGGGGAATTTCTCTGCCTTAAGAATAAGGTGGACCCCTTTACTTAGCTTGAAATTTTCCATTTTCTTACCCACGTATTTTGAAAATAATTCTCCTATCCATGGGCCTGTGGCATTTACTATCACCTTTGCCTTGGCTGAGTAATTCCCGCTTTCTAGAGTATCTGCCATATCAAGCTTCAACAGACCATTTTCTTCTGCAATGCTCTTAGCTTGTAAATAATTAATGGCTACTGCTCCTAGCATTCTTGCGGTGATCACATTGTAAATCACCAATAAAGCGTCATCCGTAACCGCATCCATATAGGTAAAGTATCCCCTAAAACCACTGTAACTGTATTTTCCTTTCCTGAACTTCGGGAGATGATAGTCATGGCCCATTAGATTGTATAAGAAGAGTCCAATGGATATTGTTGATCTCTTCCATGATTTTTCATCAATGAGAATATCAAAATCTGTTCCCTTAACTATATCAGTATTTTTCATCAGATAATTCCTTTCTCTCAATAATTCCCTCGTAAGGAGTACGTGGCCCTGCCCAAGATATCTGATTCCTCCATGTATCAGTTTTGAAGAGTTGCTACTAGTCCCAGAGGCAAAATCACTTTTTTCAATTAGGAGAACGCTTAAACCATTTGCACTCAGAACACTTGCAACTCCCGATCCTGCTATTCCCCCACCTATAATTGCGACATCAAAGTATCTTCCATTTAGCGTTTGCAGGTCCTTCTTCCTTGTCTGGTAGGAAAATTCCATGTTAGGGAATATTACTGAAATATAATTAAATTTTCAATGTCCCAAATTTTTTTTGATTTCGCAGCACCTATCTGTTATTATTCCTCGGACATTCCTTTTAAATCTTTCTACCTCAGAAATATCATTTACCGTCCAGCAGTATATTTCAGAATGCATCGGCATCTCTTTTGAAATGAATGTATCATCATTCAAAAGTTCCCATTCGGGTAAGAAATAATTAAGGGAAATTCTTTCCGCATAATCTCGTAGCTTCTCCTTTCTGAAGAGTTTTTCACTTTCCCTTTCGTAATCAAGACCTATTTTTATATTTTTATCAAGCTTTCTCAGTCTTTCCAGCACAAATGGATCAAATGAAATAACTGTGAAATTATTATACAAATCATATTCCTTTATTTCTTCTGCGACTATTTTCTCAATTGAATGATAATAGAAATTGCCTTCCTCGTCTATGGTTTTCAGCTCTAAGAATATCCTGGGCCTTTCCAATTTTTTAATAATATCATCAAGCAGTGGAATTGTTTCTTCTGTCCCATTTATCTTCAATTTTCTCAATTTATCGTATGACAGATTGAAGATAAAATCATCAATACCAGTCATTCTTTTCAATTTAAAGTCATGGAAAATAACAGGTTTTCCATCCTTTGTGAGATGAACATCCATCTCTATTCCATCAGCACCACATTCTAATGCCTTTTTAAAGGATAATATGGTATTTTCTGGATATGAAGATGGATAACCCCTGTGCCCAATTATTTCCATATATTTCCCTGATAGATTATTTCACTTCTATTTTCTTAATTTTTGGTTTAACCTCAGGAACTGATGAAGAAGCTATATTTCTCCCTGCCTTTAGCAGTTCCTCAAGAGCGTTCAGCAGATGATCCATTGACTGCACCATTGATTTGCTCATGTCGGGTAGCGTTATTTTCAATTCTATGACTATCTTATTGTTTTCCTTTTCTTCCATTTATCTCATTTCTATATTAAGAAAGCCATTAATAAATTCTGCGCCAATGGGATTTTTATCAGCATATATTGTAGGAAGATATAGAACCCTTTTCCAGTTTCCCAGTTCAATGATAAGTTCCCCTCCTTTATTGTAAATTTTCAGGTCTTTCTTGTCTGCAAATGGTAGTTTGAACTTGATGAAGTATCTGTCTTTCACCTTGAAAAACTCAATGCTTGTTTCCTTCCCGAAAATTGAATCGGGTGAAATATCGCCATATATGCTTTTCCCCATGAATAAAAGGTTATCATAACCTATAGGCTCTGACTTCATCAGTGGAATTTTAAATATCTTTATTTCAGAGAACGATTCGTTCACTCCCTTTATTATTTCCTCCTGCGAACTGCGCCACTCTTTAAAAAATGATCCTGTATTCTCTTGATATATCTTATTGATGAATATGGAATCTACCGGGTATCCATACAGCAGCAAATAAGTGTAAGCTCTTTTTGTCTCACTGAATGACATTCTATCTGGATTCATTACCAGCCTTATAGTTGATATGTCCTGATTTGTTAAAATATCCCTAATTTCCCTTAATGATGAATACAACCTTTCAACACTCTTGAACACGTCATCATCGGGCATTGGCATTGGCCCTATTGTATTCATTACTGGCCTGACAAGTTTTGCAGCCAGTCTTCCTACCGGAAATATTTTATCCATATACCATGTCATTGCTTCAGGAAATGAGAGTAATTTCAACGATTCACCTGTTGGGGCGCTGTCTATTATTATGCTATCGTATTCCCCTTTCTTGTAATAATCGAGAAGATAAAGCAACTGAGCAGCTTCATCGAATCCAGGTAACGTAGCAATTTCCTCCGCTGAAACTGGGTCAAGACCCTGTGATTGAAATAGACCAGTTAGATATCCCTTGAGCTCTCCCCAGTGAGTATTAATTGCTTCATTCACACTTATTTCCTGTGCATAAAGGTTTTCTGCCATTTTCTTAGGTCTTGAGCCTATTTCTTCTCCAAAGGCGTCTCCAAGACTGTGAGCTGGATCTGTAGATATTACCAGAGTTTTCTTTCCCTGGCTTGAGATGATTGAGGCAGTGGAGGCAGCTATACTTGTTTTCCCTACTCCCCCCTTGCCGGTATATAAAAGAATTCTAGTTTTCACCGCACCTTATCACATAAGGGTAAATCTATTCTTTGCTATTGTTACTCTTATGAAAGATATTTGAACAAGAATATTTTATCTAATAGTATGGATTTCAATGAAATTATTAGCAGATACATTGATGAAGGGATTGAGGCAAGAAGGGAAATTGATATATCAAAAGTTATGAAGATAGCGGATTTGATTGTGGAAACCTTTAGAAATGGCAATAAATTGATATTCATGGGAAATGGTGGAAGCGCTGCGGATTCCCAGCATATTGCGGCAGAATTTGTGGGGAGATTTGAAATTGAAAGAAGGGCCCTGCCTGCACTTGCTCTCCACTCAAATTCCTCAACCGTTACGGCAATTGGAAACGACTACGGTTTTGAAAGTATTTTTGAAAGGCAGATAGAAGCATTTGCGGCAAAGGGGGACATGGTATTTGCACTTAGTACAAGTGGGAATTCTAAAAATGTTATAGAGGGCATAAAGAAGGCAAGGGAAAAGGGATGTTTAGTAATAGGAATTACTGGAATGGGTGGAGGAAAAATGAAGGAGCTTATAGATGATAACCTTCTGTTTACAGTGAATAGTCAGAAAACCTCTATAATCCAAGAAACAACAATCGCCATAGGACATCTTTTATCAAAATTGGCTGAGATAAAGATGTTTGGAGAATAGGTAATGAGACCGGCTCTTTTCATAGACAGGGACGGAACCATAAACAGAGATTGTCCATACTGTAGGAGTCCTGAACAAATTGAAATTTTTGACGATGTTTTTGAGCCTCTAAAGGTGCTTTCTAAATATTTTCTTGTTATAATAATTACAAATCAGTCAGGTGTATCCAGAGGCTATTTCACCGAGGAAGATTTGAAAAGGATGCATCAGAAAATAATGAGAGAAGTATCAGGTAAGGGAGGGAGGATTGATGGTATTTACTACTGCCCTCACCTTCCTGAAGACAATTGCAGCTGCAGGAAACCTAAAACTGGTCTTGTAGAGAAGGCAATGAGGGATTTCGACATAGATCTTAGAGAATCATTCGTTATAGGAAATGACGATAAGGACACAGGATTGGCCCGCAATTTAGGCATCAGAAGCATAAAGGTTAGGGATGATTCTCAAGTATTTGGGGACTACAATGTGAAAGATTTTTATGAAGTTCTTGATGTAATTTCAAAACTAAAATCAATTGGTTAAAAATGATTCTTTTCCATAGAATTTGAAGAATATAATAGGAAGTATTATTATTGGCACAAGAAGTGAAAGAAACGAATTTTTTAAGCCTATGTAGAGTGATTCAGTCCCAATAACCAATGGTATTATTACGAAAAATCCATTATTTACAGCAAGAAAATATGAATTTGCCCTATTCCTCTCGCCTTTCTCTGTTGTCCTGCTTATGAGTATGGTTGACAACGGAAAAATTGCCCCATGAGGTATTCCCAGGATTATTATGAATAAAAGCATTGCCAAGAAATTTCCAGATGTGAATAAACCTGCGATTCCAATTGCAGTAAATATGAAAGAAATTATCAACGGGCGTAACAGGTTCCTGAAGGGTCTAATTGTCATCGATAATCTTGTTAAAAATGAAATGGAATAAAATGGTATGAACGTGAAATATGCAAGTTGGGAACTGACATGGAACCTGTCAATTACAAATATAGGAAGGAAACTTACCATAGCTGCAAAGGGTATATTGTAGGTTGTGTTAGTTATTATAGATGCTATTAAACCCTTCTTGTTCTTAATTTTACTATTAGCCTTATTTTCTTCCGGGATATCTGTCTTTAAAAATATTGAAGAAATAGCCCCCATAAGTGCAAGAGGTATAAATATAACATAAATTACGTTGTAGCTGTAATATTTCAGGTAATATGTTTCGATGAGTGGCCCTATAATAAGACTTATGCTTAACCCCGTTGAATACAGAGATAAAAGCCTTTCAAGTTTATTGCTATCATTTTCCATTGATGCTGCATTTATTATATTAGGGTTGACTATTCCGAAGACAACCCCCGATACTGCAGCATATAAGTATATTGTAAATTTATCTGCATAGAATAACATTGGTAATAGTAATGTCAATATCCAGTATGAAAATACAAAGGCAATTTTCCTTATCTTACCCCTTAATTTAGTGTTGATGAAGAATATAGTCACGAAATTAACAAGGAAGATTAGAGAGGTAAGTAATCCAACATTTTCATTGCTAAAGGAGAGGAGGTATTTGGATTGCAGTGGAATAGTAGTTCCAATTAGGTTATTCACAGACCTGAATGAGATTGTAGACAGCAGAAGAATTACTGCATAAGATAGGAAGGAGATCTGTGCTTTTTTACCCACGGAACCCCAATGATTATTGATTAAAAATATTAATGAAGGATAATTCTTAGAAAAATACATATTAAAGGAGAAAATATTAAAATGTGAACTGAAGAATGGTGTTCCTTCTCACTTCTTCTACAATAGATATGCTTCTTCTGGTTGTAGAACTAATACTACTGATATCCACATTCATTGTTATTGTACTGCACAGAAGGGAAGAAAAGGCCAGAGAGACCCTTGTTGAGAAGATGCTGCACACAGCAAGGATCGTGTCAAGACAGGAATATTTCAATTCTGTAATATTTGGTATCCAGGGTGCATCATCAGAAATCTTAGGCTCCATAACAGGATCGAAGCCAAGTGTTGAAGTCATGGAGCAGGTCAACAGGATTTCACAGGAACTATCAAGAGCTAAGGACAAAGGTGTTAAGATAAGATATCTTGTTCCGAAGTCATCCGACAGACTAAAGGTAGCGTGCATATATGCATCATCTGGTGCTGAGGTGAGATTCCATCCAGGTCTCCTAGTAATAGATATAAGGTACATGATAGTTGATGGAAAGCACGTGGTTCTTGGATTCCCAAATGAGAAAGGAGAGGATAAACCTACAAGGGAAGGATACCTTATACCTTCAGACGGTCTAGCAGAAATGTTTGAAGAGATATTTGAAAGAAGATGGAATGAAGCCCAGGTATGTGATGATTACCTGAAGGAAATAATTATTGAGCTTAAGAAGCATAATAGCAATATTTCATCTTCCAAATTAGCACAGGAACTTGAAGTGCCGGTGTATATGATTGAGGATGTACTGAAAAGTATTTAGTTTTAGCATTACTTAAAATTTTTATAGTAATTTATTCATCTTTATAGTCAATGAATTCCATTAAAAAGGCTGCAGAGAATATTTCTGGAAGAAGTATGAAAGAGGTAAACACACGACTTCTTCTCAAAACAGCAAAAATCTATGAGGACCTTGAGAGATCATTTATAAAAATGAAAGAAAGTTGCACTTCACAGGGTTTAAGGGAATTGATAGAACAATTTGCAGATGAAGCAAGAAATGATAAAGCAGAAATTTATGAATTACTAAAAGGGAATAAATTAAAGATGGAAACTGCAGAGAATGAGTATTCCATGTTTGATCACCTTCAAAAGAATATTTCAGAAGAAGGAGAGGAAAAACTGATTTCCGATGCAATAAAGACATCTGAAGAACTCAGAAAAGTATTTTCTCTCATTTCAATAGAATATGCTTCACCCGAAATAAAAGCTACATTTGAAACTCTTGTAAATCATGAAAAATTAAGGAAGAACCAGCTTGAAGAACTCTATGATGAAATAATCACCAAAGGAGAATGGTGATTAGAACATTCCCTTGAAAAATGAAACTGTCTGCTTGATAAAGGCGTTGAAATGCTCACCCACATTTATGAAATAATTTTTCAAGCTGATGCCTATGAGATAATAGCTCCCAATGAGCATTACGCCCATAGCTATGAAAATTATTAAGATTGACATTCTAGGTCCCATAGACATACTTATCAAGCTCAATCTTGCATATTAATGTTTTGATTCTTTAATTATTATTACATTTTCGGGATCTGGACATAACCATTCGATTAACAGCAGACTTCTCTGATTTCTAAATTATGATCTATATGGAAACCCTCCATCAAATTTTCAGGGGTATTACTTTCTCCAAATTCATTTCTTCATCTAACATTCAGGACACTCTGTGTTGCATTCTCAGGAAATGCCTGATCCTGAAATTTAATAGATCAAGTAATAAATCTGACCATGTACAATGAGATTAGCAGTATTATAAACACAGTAGTTGCTATTGCTACGAATGCATTATCCCTCTCCTTCGCAAATATGAATATTTGGAGGAAAATTCTTCCGAATGGTGTCAGTAGTAATATTAGTACCCCAAGCTGAATTATGGCGAAAGATTTGAACTGTATTATTCCTTGCACTATGTTACCAAGATAATATGGAAAGGCATTTACACTGCTACCATGAGCTGTGATTAACTGAGACAGAGGATGCTGCCCATAGCCTGTATTTCCTGTGATAAGATATTCTGCTACTCCAATGATTATTATAGTTACTGAAATAATTACGCTCCATATAAGGTAGGCTACCAGTATCTTGGATGCTATGGCTTCTTCTTCCTGCTTGGTTCTTTCTATTTTCTCGGTCACACGCTCACCCCCATTCCCCTCAGAAGCATTTCTAATCCTACTATTAGTATGATCACCGCGAATATCTTTCTAACAGATGAGCTTCTTATCCTCACAAGGATTTTAGTTCCTGTAATGGCCCCTAGAAGGACTCCTATAGCAACAGGAGCGGCTATAAATGGATTAACGTCTCCTGTGAAGAAGTAAATTCCAGCACTTGCAGCTGCTGTAACACCTATCATGAAATTTGAAGTTGTTGTTGATACTTTAATAGGCAATTTCATTGCAAGATCCATTGCCAGAACCTTGAAAGCTCCTGACCCAATACCGAGGAGTCCTGATATAACACCTGCCATGAACATCATTGCAGAACCTGATTTAACACCCGTTACATTATATTTTATATTTTTCTTTAGTACAGCATCGTGATACTCTGAATTCAGTGATAATTTTTCTGCGATAGGTGCATTTTTTACTTCAGAAGGCATTTCTTCCCCAATCTTCTTTATGAGAGGTATTATTGATATGACAAGCACAAGTCCAAATATTATGAAAAGGGCCCTTTCAGGTATAATGTGCTCGAGGAATGCCCCGACTATTGCACCAGTTGTAGTGAAAAGTACAAGAAAAGTGCCGATTCTGATATTGGATATTTTATCTCTTACGTAAGCAGCCGCTGAGCCGCTGGATGTTGCTATTACAGATACAATTGAGGCCCCGATAGCTAATGAAATGGGAACCTTAAAATAAAGTGAAAGAAAAGGAACAATCAGAACACCCCCTCCTAAGCCTCCAAGGGCGCCAATAATGCCAGCCACAATTGAGGCCACCATTATCAATAATAGGTAAATTATTACTGGATCATACACCATCCATAATTACACTTAATTAAAATAATATTTCGCTAAAAATTACATAAATTTAATTTCATCAATAAATTTAGACCTTTCCAATAAAAGCATTTTAGGTATGGATTTTGGGACTTCCAGATGCTTGACATTTATTATTGATGACACATACTTTTCAAACTCTTCCTTCTTAATGTCCTTGAGTATCAAATTGTTAATGTTTCTTAAGATTACAGTTTTTCCATTATTCCTAAGATCTTCACCATTTATCTCTATAGTGGAGATGTTCTCTATTATTGTTCCTTGACCTTCCTTCACGCCCTTGATGAATTCCTGGCCTGCGGCCCTTGTTTCATTAGCGGCTGAGATGAATATTTTATAAGATTCTGTAGTTATTTCACCAACTGTTCTGCCTGTCTCCCTTGCAATCTGCTTCACCCTTTCATAGATACTGGATTGGACACCTTTTACAGATATGTTTTCCTTATCACTCATGAATGGTTAATAGAAAACTGGTTATTTAGATTTTCGGTAATCCAGAAATCTAAGTTATAAATGAAACTATTTCGTTGGCTACTTCTTTAGGTTTCCTTATGTGGGGGGTGTGCCCTCCATATTCAATCTTCTTTAGTTTGCTCTTTGGGATAAGAAAATTAAGCCTCTCTCCGTATTTTATATCAATTACGTGATCATCAGTCCCCCATATTATTAGCGTATCAGTTCTTATTCTTCCAAGCTCTTCTTCCTTCACCTTCCACTTAGGATTTGCATTGTTCTTGATTATGCTCTCTATGACATGTTTTGAATTGAATTCATTAGATTTTACTACTTTATTTATGAATTCATTTCTTGTCTCTTCTGGAACCTCCCCATAAGTGATGTTTATTCCGGCGCTATCTTCGAGAATCAATTTCCTGGGTTCTTTAATATCCACTGTGAATCTCAAAGATACCCATCCTCCATATGAATTGCCCATCAGCGTATAGTTTTCTATTCCATTTGAGGTGATAAACTCAGAAATAGCTTTTTCCTGCACTTCTATTGTGTAATCCATCTCAGGTTTGTCGGAATGCCCATGACCGAGAAGATCTATGAGATAAAGACCAATCTTTTCATCGAGGTAAGGGGAAAGCTTTGTCCAACTGTTTCCGGTTCCACCTAGCCCGTGAAGGAATATTATAGGATATGATCCTTCTCTCTCTAAATAGGATATCTTTCCATAAGATGAGTTGAAATATTTTCTTTCCATGAAACCTTATTAACTTTTGAAATATCCATTTATTCCTCTTTATCCTGTTTTTCCCCTAATCCGGTATCATTTGATTGCTCAAGACTTGGTATATCGGGCATAGAGTTCCCCGCAAGCCCCTGCATAGTTCCATATATCTGGGCGAGATTTATTACTGCTCTTTCCAGGTCTGTATTTCTTTTTGCCCAGATCTTATTCAGGGCAATCTTCTCCTTTTCAAGATCCTCTTTTGCATATCTTATGGAATCAAGTAATGATTGCACTCTGTTCCTGAAATCATTGCTTATTATATATTCATAAATCAAAGATTCCTTTCTATTTCTATCATTCTGTGAGATTGAGACCCTTTTTATATTTATCAGATTTTGCCTCAGCAACCCTGCAATTGGTATAATGTAGGAGTATTCTGAAACTATAATCCCTTCCCTTATTACCATACCCTTGCTCTCTCTTGGCATTGTTTTTGTTACTATAACTCCTATATCGCAACCTGATTTCATCTTGTCATCTTTTAACTTCTCAATCCATTCTTCCTTCCATTGCTTCGTTCTCTTTGACTCCCATATTATTTTTCCTGCAACCTGATTATTTATCATAACCGTCTGTATTATATCGGCTCCTTCAACACCCTTTGGCACTGGCTCTATTGCATCATCTGGGAAATTGTTTCTCAATTTTTCCTCGATTGCTATTTCCTGAGCCTCTCCCACCAGCTGATTTGATTCACTGGCAAGACCCCTGTTAAGGTCTTCCACCTTTCTCTTAAGGCTTTCAATTGTTTCGAGATATTCCTTCTCCTTTATTGAAAATTCTTCTTTCACTTTGCTTTCCTGCTCTTCTCTTATTTTTTGAACTTCATTCATCATTTTTCTTTCGAACTCGAGTTCTTTATCTTTCTTTTCCTGCTCCAGACTGAATATTTTCCTCTCGTAGTTTATTTTTTCATCCACTTCCTTCTGCTTAATTTCCATTATGCTATTTTCAAGTTCTTTCAATCTTTTCTCCTTGGCCTTCAATTCTATTTCCATTTCATCCCTAATCTTACTTTTCATTTCCGATTCAATATTCTTTATTTTTTCATTCGCTAAAATTTCAACTCTCTCCTGTATTTCCTTTTCTTTGTTTTTAATTGAGATTTCCATTTCCCTGATCTTTCGATCTTTTTCTTGTATTTCCCTATCCTTGTCTTCCTTGAAATCCTTCAGTATCTGAGCCCTCAAGGCGTCATCAAGAGGGAAAACATTTTGGCAGTAAGGACATGTTACCATTTCCATGGTTATTTATAGTATACGATATAATATCCTTTTTTGTTGTCTGGAGCTGTACCTTGCTTTTTATGAGATTCGAATTTTAAGTAACAAGGTAATGTAATAGTGTAAAGTTTTTACACTCTTTGAACATGTAGAGATGTGATTTAGAATGTCTTTACCAAAGGTTTCTGTTATAGGAGCCGGCCAAGTCGGCTCAATGGTTGCAGAACATATTGCCATAAAGGAGCTTGCAGATGTTTACCTCTTTGATGTTGTGGATGGCGCCGCAAAGGGCAAAAGTTTGGACATAATGGAAGGAATGCCACACTGGAAATCTGACTCAACACTCGAGGGATATACAGTAGGTCCTAACGGAGAGAATTATGAAAATCTCAAGGGCTCTGATATAATAGTTATAACAGCCGGAATGGCAAGGAAGCCGGGAATGAGCAGGGATGATCTGCTCTATAAGAATGTTGATATAGTGAAAAGTGCAGCAGAAAATGTCAAGAAGTACAGCCCCAACTCCATGATAATAGTTGTAACAAACCCGATGGATATCATGACATATACAGCATACAAGATCATAAAGCCTGAGGGAAATAAAATAATGGGTATGGGAGGAACACTGGATAGCGGAAGATTCAGGACATTTGTTGCAAAGGAGCTAGGCGTGTCGGTAGAAGATGTTACTGCATTTGTCGTTGGTGGTCACGGTGACGATATGATCCCATTTGTCCGGTACTGCTCAGTAGGTGGAATTCCTCTGAGTGACCTTCTTCCAAAGGAGAAAATAGACCAGATTGTGGCTAGGACAAGAAATGGCGGAGGAGAAATTGTTTCTTATCTCAAAACTGGGTCAGCATATTTTGCACCGGGAATATCCGTTACAGTGATGGTTGAGTCAATAATCAAGAATAGAAAGAGAGTAATAACGGCACCCGCACTACTGAACGGGGAGATTGGGAAATACTATGGAGTTGATGGATTCTTCGTGGGAGTGCCAGTTAAAATAGGAAAAAATGGAGTTGAGGAAATCTATAAACTGAATTTCTTACCCGAGGAAAGAAAACTCTGGGAAATATCTGCCAGCCATGTAAAAGAGAATGTAGATAAGGTTAACGCTTATCTACATATTTAATTTTATATCCTTTTCTTTAATTTTTGTTACAAAATCCTTGAGCCTAGCAGCTAGGTCGTCATCTATTAAATGTTCAAATATACATGCTTTTTCATATGCAGTTTTCTCATTGCAACCCATAAGAACAAAGAGCTGATAGATGGATTCCTCCTTTTCATCAAGCTTCTCTAGCAACTTCTTACCCTTTTCAGATAATGTCATCCCTCTGTACTTTTCATAATTTATAAGTCCATCATCGGCCAACTTTCTAAGCATCTGTGATACCGAAGCAGGTGTAACCTTCAAATATTCTGCAATTTCAAGTGGTCTTGCGTATCCGTGCAATTTTATGAAATAATCTATCGCTTCCAGGTATTTTTCCCTGTCTTCTCTTCCTTTCACATACCTAAATAATTAAGGTTATATTAACTTCTCCTATTCATTAGATAATATAATAATGAATTATTAGTTAATATAAAGAGATAAAGTAGATTATGTAAAATGATATTCTGAAAGGTGCAGGAAACTGTTGATGTTCCGTACATTAAGGAAAAGGCCAAAGAAGTAAGAAAGTTAATAATTAAGATGACTTATGCTGCAAAGAGTGGTCACCCGGGTGGGTCTCTGAGCGCAGCAGATATATTGACATACCTGTATTTTAAGGAAATGAAAATTGATCCAGGAAACCCAAGGTGGGAAGACAGGGATAGATTTGTACTCTCAAAGGGTCACGCATCTCCTGCTCTATATTCCGTTCTCGCGCTTAGAGGTTTTTTCCCTGTTGAAAAGCTGTTCACCTTTAGAAAGCTGGGTTCAGATCTGCAAGGACATGTTACAAATCATATACCTGGCGTTGATGCCACTGCAGGATCCTTGGGGCAGGGATTCAGCAATGCAATAGGGATGGCACTTGCAGCTAGACTTAAGAATAAGCCTTACCGTGTATTTGCAATGATAGGGGATGGGGAAAGCAATGAAGGTAGCGTGTGGGAAGCTGCGCTTTCTGCAAATCATCTTAAACTTTCAAACCTGATAGTATTTCTAGACAGGAACATGATCCAGCTGGACGGATTCACTGAGAACATCTTGAGTCTCGGAAATATGGAGAACAAATTCAAATCATTTGGATGGGCTACCATAACTATAGATGGGCATTCCATTCTCGATATAGAGAAAGCATTGGAATGGTCAAGGGAAGCTGAGGGACCGAAAATGATCATTGCTAAGACAGTGAAGGGAAAGGGTGTAAGTTTTATGGAGAATAATCCGGAATATCATGGCAAACCTGTTCAGGATGAGAAAAAATTGAATGAAGCACTGAAGCAGATTGAGGAGGGTGTCTGAATGGCCGACGAAGAGATGACCTGGCTGCCTTCACTCATAAATAAGGTAGAGAAGAGAAGCCAGAGGGAAGCCTATGGAAAGACAATTTCAGAATTGGGAAAGGATAAAAGCGTTGTTGTTTTGGATGCGGACTTGTCTTCTTCCACCCATACTAACCTATTCCAGAAAAGTTATCCTGACAGATTTTTCAACATGGGAATTGCTGAAAATAATATGATAGGAGTTGCCTCGGGACTTGCACAGAGTGGAATGAATGTATTTGCTTCCTCATTTGCGGTGTTTGCAACTGGAAGAGCTTATGACCTAATAAGGCAGAGTGTTTGCTATGCAGAGAGCAACGTAAAGATTGTAGCCACACATGCTGGTCTAACTGTTGGAGAGGACGGGGCCACTCATCAAATGCTCGAGGATCTGGGACTTATGACCGGTCTGCCTGGCATGAAAGTTTTTTCACCAGCTGATGCACCTGAAACCGAAGAAATTATTCATTATGTTTATGAGAATAAAGGACCTGCATACGTAAGACTGTCACGTGAAAAGGTTCCACTGATTCACTCTGGAAAATCATTCACCTTTGGTAAAAATGAAGTGCTGGAAGATGGTGATGATGTGACAATAGTTGCAACAGGAATATTGACATTTGCAGCGATAATAGCTGCGAAAAAATTGAAAAATAATGGCATTTCAGCGAGGGTTATGAATATGTCAACTGTGAAACCAGTGGACAGAGTGAGTATAATTAAGGCAGCCAGGGAAACAGGGAGAATAGTTACCGCAGAGGAGCATAGCGTTTACAACGGAATAGGCAGCAGGGTTGCTGAAGTTACATCTGAAGAGTATCCTGTACCAGTGTCAAGGCTTGGAGTATACGACAAGTTCGGTGAATCTGGAAATGCATGGGAACTTATGGATAAATATGAGCTCAATCCTTTAGGAATAGTTAAAAAGGTTGAGGAAATTATGAAGGTGAGAGCATGAAGTTTTTCTTAGATACAGCAAATTTAGAAGAGATCAAGGAAGGAATATCGTGGGGCTGTGTTGATGGACTGACAACAAACCCGACGCTAATTTCCAAGGAAATGAAAAAGGATGCCGATTTTAAATCGCTTGTGGGAGAGATTTTGAAAATTGTTCCTGGACCAGTTTCTCTGGAAGTGACATCGACAGATCACGAAGGTATGATACAGGAAGCTAAAAAATTAAAGAAGCTGGGAGAAAATGTTGTAATAAAGATTCCTACGACTATAGAAGGATTAAAGGCAATCAAGGAGCTTAAGAAAATGAGTATAGATACCAATGCAACACTTGTCTTCTCCGTCAACCAGGCTTTGATGGTAGCAAAAGCTGGCGCAACATATGTATCCCCATTCGTCGGTAGGCTTGATGATATTAGTGAAGATGGTATGTCCCTGATAGAGGATATAAAAACTGTTTATGATAATTATTCAATTGATACAAGGATAATAGTAGCTTCCATAAGGCATCCAGTTCATGTCAGAGATGCTGCACTCATAGGCGCAGATATTGCAACAATGCCATTTGATGTAATGAAAAAATTGATAAACCATCCGAAGACAGATGAAGGTCTTAAAAGATTTCTAGATGATTGGGAAAAGATTGATAAGAAAAAGCTGAGATTCTGATGGATAGAATTGAAGTTGTTGCAAGCCCACCCGATCTAGATTCAATTGCATCTGTATATCTTATCAGAAGGGCGCTGAATGGAAAAGAGCTCAGGGTGCGATATCTTGAGCATAATGAAATCGAGCTTCTAGTGGCAGATTATATTGTTGACTCACCTCATGGGAAAGCCAGGATAATGAGATTTGACCATCATGAAGAACGGGGGAATTCTTGCTCAGCTATGAAAGTAGTAGAATATTTCGGTATGGGAGAGTCTGAGAGGAGATTTGCAAAGGCAGTGTGCTGGCAGGATAATGCTGGGTGGAAAAATCTGGAAAGAGAGGGAATGGACAATCTGCTAGACAACGTGTTAAGAAGTTTTATTGTATATGGTATGGGAATAAATGAGATAGAAGATTTATTCAGGATTATCTTTGATTCAATGCTCAGGAAATTTGATAATGATTTTAAATTGCTGAAGGATCTTGAGAAGAGAATTATATACAGAAGCAGTAAGAATAATGAAGTATTGGTGATTAATGGTGATTTTCCAAAGGATATTGTATTTCAAGAGTATGGGTGCATATTTGTAGTCAAAACTGAAAAAGGATATATATCAGCCACAAGATCGGCTACACGTGATAAGCCTGATTTGAACGATTTCAAGATTGTTCTTGAAAAGGAGGTAAATAACATTGATAGATGGTTTTTCCATCCCATAGGTTTTTATTTTGGTTATTCACCTAGTCCAGGTACAGTGGAGAATCCTCCCATTAATCCAGTACGTTTGGGAGAACTTCTATATGAATTTCTTAAAAGAGGATAACCTGTAATTCATTTTATAACTTAGTTAGTAATCTTCATTTTATTTATAGAAAAAATTAAGAAAATTTTCTAAATAAAGAGGGCATACGGATATATGGAAAAATTTAAAGATGTACAATCTGAGAATCCAGTAAACACATACAGGCTGGATAGAGTAGGACTTACAAATGTTGTGAGACCTATTAAAGTCCACAGGAATAAAACCATAACCCTGGTGCCCACTTTCAGGGTATTCGTTGATCTGCCTCCTTACAGGAAAGGCAGTGATCTTTCTAGGGATATTGAGGCCCTTGAGGATGTTGTGGAGGGAGAGGTTGAGGGCAGAACAAAAGGAATAGAGTACGTTGCGGAGTTGATAGTTGATAGGCTCCTTGAGAGACACCCGTATGCTGATTATGCCGAGGCACAGCTTACTGCAGATTATTTCCTTGAAAGGAAAAACCCGAAGGGAAGAAAAACAACAGAAAAATATGTCATTCAGGGTATTGCAAAGAAGAAGAATGGGTTGAAAACCACGAGATACATAGGAGTTACAGCAACAGGAATATCAGTATGCCCATCCGCAATGAAGACTGTTTCAGCGCTGGTTGGTAGAGAAACAGATGCACCACCGTTCATATCCCATAATCAGAGGAATGATGTAACAATTATTATTTCAGTTCCTGAGAACATGGATATAGAGGTGGATAAACTTATAGATATAGCAGAGGCATCAATGAGTGCACCTACTTATGAATTGCTTAAAAGGGAAGAGGAGGGAATGCTGGTGCTGCAGGCACACCAGAACCCTAAATTTGTGGAAGATGTTGTAAGAGATGCAGTAAAGCTGTTGGTAAAAGAGCTTAGCGAGGTTCCTGATAGCACATATGTTGAAGTTAGAAGTGAAAGTTATGAAACTATACATAAGCATAACGCATATGCTGAAAAGAAAGGAACATTCGGGGAGTTCAGAAAAGAACTCTCCGCCAACTGATCTACTCCCAGAATCTTCTATTTTTGGCAAATTCTACTTCATTCTGTAAAATCCTTTCTAACAATTCATTTTCACTTTTGACCGGAATTTGTAAGATTCTTGAAGCAGTTTCTGGCCCAATTCCGTGGGCTGCTAGGACCAGCAAAGCCTTATCTTCATACATCCTGAGAAGATGATATGAAACGTTTAACTTTCTCTGGGTATCTTGAGACATTTCCTTTATCGCATCAATATCATAGGTCTTGAAAGGTGCAATCCTGGGGCTGCTGCAGAATATGCATCTCTTCTCCTTCATATCTGAAATCTTTGAGTTAAAGGATCTCTTGCACGATAGACAATAAAAACCCATTTCTTCAGACTGAAGTCTCTTTTTGATAGCGTTTAGTATTGGCCCAGTTGGCCTGATGGGCATCATTTTTTCCTTCAGATTTGTCATATACAATTTTGATGATTCAGAGAACCTGTTCCTCTGGATGATCTCTATTTTTCCGTCTTCTATTGCCTTTATTATATTATCAGCTTTATCTAGCTGTAGATAATCCCACTTGAATTTTTCCAAGGCTTCCTTGTACAGAAAAGTTTCCTTGTAGATTGAAATTATTTTATCCATTCTTATCCTTGTGTAGTCCGTATCCCTTGATATGACACCAAATTTCTTTGCTACATTTACAAAATTGTATGTGAAAATCCTTGTTTTTTCTACATACCTATCGATATTCTCGAGATGCGTACCGGCATTTGAAATCGTATCGACTATTTCCTCTATCCCATACCTGTAATTTCCCTGTATCATTATGTGATAAGGAGAAATATCAAAGAGAAATGATTCACCATACTTTTCTGAAAGAGCGAATGTGATTATAAGCGCAATGGTATAATTCAATTTTGTTCCTCCTGTAATCTGAATGACTGAGACATTTCCTTCTTTCTCCACAATAATTTGCTGGTCAGATGCTGTATTCTTTACAAATTTACCAACTATTTCAGCTGAATGATCACTTAGATTCTGACCTATGATCCCCTTCCTCCTTCTTCTTCCAACTTCCATTGCAATTTCAAAAGGTACAGGAATTTCTTCTCCAGACCAGCTCGGAGGGACTGAAATTCCCTGAATGTAATCAACATAAATGAAATCGTCTTTTATTCTCATAACCCTCCAAGTGCTCCCTTTAAGGATAAAAGTGGACCCTACATCCATTTCTGTAGCAACATAGACTTCATCCAAGAATCCTATTATCTTTCCTGTACTTGATTCTTTGACAACGAATCTTTTCTCATCTGGAATCATTGAAACATTTTCAAGAAAGTATTTCATCGTCCTCGCACTTCTTTTTATTATGCTCCTTTCCCTATCAAGATAAATTACCCTCACAGAGTTCAAAAATTCCAATAATGAATAAAATGAGTCATATGTTAGATCTCTGAAAATGTATGACCTCCTGAAAATTGAGAAAGCTCTTTCTACGGTTAATTCTCCTTCAGCATAGGCCATTGATATAATCTGGTTTGCAAGTACAATTGAAGGGTTTTTCCTTATCTCTATATTTTCAATTCTTCCATTCTGTGCAAAATCTCCTATTACCGATGCTTCTTCTGTCTCTATCTCATTCACACAAACGACCTCTCCTTCAGATACTTCGCCAAGCCTGTGCCTGCCCCTACCGACCCTTTGAACAAGTCTTATCACCTGCCTAGGTGAGTTGACCTGAACGACAAAGTCTACTGTGCCAATATCAATGCCCAATTCCATACTGGAAGTACAAACCAACCCCTTGAGTTTTCCCTTTTTAAAATCCTCCTCTATCTTTGTTCTTATTTCCTTACCGAGCGATCCATGGTGCACATCCACCATGATATCCTTGTCAAACAGTCTCATTCTCATTACAATATCTTCAGCGGTGGATCGTGTATTTGTGAACACTATGAACTGCCTTCCTGTTTGATAAAGTTTTGAAAGATAATAGATTACTTCGGAATAATTATCCTCCGCTCCTATCACATCTTTAAAATTTTCTGGAGCGCCCTTTGGCATTGATATTTTTATATCGTATTCTTTCAATACTCCGGCATTTATTATTTTATAGTCATTACCATAGAATATGGCTTCTGCCACTTCTTCGGGATTCCCAATGGTTGCAGATATGGCTATTATTTTGAAATCCTTAGCAATCTCCCTGATTCTAGAAATAGCCACAAGCAGCTGCCATCCCCTTTCATCGTTGAGTAATTCATGAACTTCATCTATTATGAGGTATTTTGTTGAAGATATGTGGTTCCTTAGAATTTTTCCATTTAGTATAATTTGTAGAGTTTCTGGAGTTGTGATCAAAACATCTGGGGGGTTTAGAGCCTGATACCTTCTTTCACTTTCACTACTATCCCCATGCCTTACAGAGACATCAAGTCCCAAGGATTTACCGTAGGATTCTATTCTTCCAAGAACATCCCTATTGAGTGCTCTGAGGGGAGTCACATAAATTATCCCAAATCCTTTGATTTTATCTTTGACCTCTTTCAGCATAACCATTGCTGGTAGCACTGCCGCTTCTGTTTTCCCACTGCCAGTAGGTGATGTCAGAAGTACGTTGTTACCATGAAGTATTTCTGGTATTGCAAGCCTCTGTGGTTCCGTAAGAGATTCAAACCCCCTCTCTTTCATAACTTGGATAATCTTGTCATAAAGATGGGATTCATGTTCATCATTCATTGAGAACCTTATCCATTTTAATTTTAAAAGTGTAACCTAATTATTTAGTCCAGTAAACAAATTATTTAATGCCATAGATACTACCTATTTTATGAATACAAAGATTATGATGAAACCCTTTAAAATTGAGTCTATTAGGGAATTGACTGGAAAAACTGTTGACAGTTTTCCAATAAGTAGTTTTAAAATGGTTCCAAAAGATGGAAAAAAATTTGATTTCAAACCAGGGATGTTCTCATCTATATATGTACACCAGGATGATAAATTATTCAGATCTTATTCTATCGCCTCGTCACCAAATGAGGACTATATTGAATTTATGATTGAGATGATTAATGGAAAGTTTACAAGTATTCTATCAAAACTTTATGAAGGAGATGAGGTTTTTTTAACAGAACCTAAGGGGACCTTCATATTTGATGCAGATGAAGAAAGAGATATAACATTCATAGCGGCAGGGGTTGGAATTGCACCATTTTTCTCTATGCTGAGGTACCTTAGATACTTGAATAAAAAAAAGAATCTAACGCTGTTTTACAGTGTCAAGCACAAAGTGGATATTGTCAATTTACAGGAATTAAAATCCTATGAGGATCTAGGCTTGAAAATGCACATTACCCTTACAAGGGATCCACCCGATGCTTCTTGGAATGGAGAATTTGGAAGGATAAATATAGAAATGCTTAATAGATATCTAAAAAACCTAAACAATAATGTTTTTTACATTTGTGGAGGTATAAAGTTTGTTAAAGACCTGGTTGATATTCTTATAAAATCAGGAGTAAAGGATGATGATATAAAGAGAGATATATGGGGTGAGTAAATTGAATAAAACAGGAAAATTAGATAAAGAAACTATCGCCATTCATGGAGGGGAATATGAAGATGAGAGATACGGAAATATAACAACTCCTATATTTGAAACCTCTGTATTCAAATTCCCAAATAGCAAAAATGATGTATTTATAGACAAAAATAGAAATATGCCATTTATTTATACCAGACTTGGGAATCCAGGCATACAGAGTTTGGAAGAGAAATATGCTGGTTTAGAATCAGCAGAAGATTCTCTTGCTTTCTCATCAGGAATGGCTGCCGTATCATCAACTCTTCTGACTTTCCTGAAGAAGGGTGACAGGCTTCTATCGCTCAACAAACTTTATGGACAGACGTTGGATTACATCAAGAATACCTTACCTGACTATGGAATACAGGTAGATTTTATTGATGTGGAAGATTTGAATGATTTAAATTTTAATCCTAATGATTATAGGATGCTTTTCTTTGAATCTATTGTTAATCCTACGATGGAAGTTATAGATGTGAAAAAAATTGGTAAAGAATTGAAGGACTATGATATCATAACCGCAATAGACTCTACAATGTCCTCTCCTGTAAACCAGAGACCTTATGAATCAGGAATAAATGTTGTGATTCAGAGCGCAACTAAATATATATCCGGTCACGATGATATTACATTCGGATTTGTTTCATCCAGTAAAAAGTTAATAAATGAAATATCAATAAAAAGAAAAGTGCTGGGAGGTATACCTGATCCAATTCAATCATTTTTTATTTCACGGAGCCTTAAAACAATGTTCTTGAGAGTAAGGAAGCAGAACGAAAATGCCAAATTAATATCTGAATTTCTTAAAAATAAAGGAATAAGAAAAGTCTATTATCCCGGTATTAAATCTTTCAAATATTTTGATATAGCTGCGAAAAATCTTGAGGGCTTTGGAGGTGTGATGTCATTCGACCTAGAAACTTCTTATGAAAATGCAGAGAAATTCATGGATTCCCTAAGCATAATTAAAAAGGCACCTACTTTTGGGGGAGTAGAATCCCTTATAACAATGCCTTGGGAAACAAGTCACACTTACATATCAGAACAGGAAAGACTCGATATTGGAGTTACACGATCATTACTGAGATTATCTATTGGTATAGAAAATTTGGATGACCTGAAAAATGATCTTGAAAATACATTAAATAAAATATAAAAATTAAAAAAAATTATGGATTATACTGTATAGTATAGAATACTATGAAGCTGGCCCCTACTACTGGGTTAAATGTCAAGGCAAGAGATGACGGATTTATTGCAGTACTGTAATAGAACACTGCTAATGGCTGCATGATACCGAAGTAGAAGTCCAAGTTGATAGCTATCTTTTGAGCCATTGTGTAATAATTTGTAACCTGAGTCATGTTTGTTGTTTCGCCAGCGAGATTCAGATCATTCCACATCTGTGTTATGTTTGCCATCTGGCTTGCATTTATGTATGGATTTCCAGACCATACCCCATCAGGGTAGGTATATATTCCGTACTGTTCATAGAATGGTGCTACGAAATCAGAGGCATCTGGATAATCATCTATCCAGCCAAGGAAGTATATGGGCATTGGATTCTCCCCAGGGCCTACGCTTGTGAATGATACCAGCTGTCCGAATGATATATCTTCCGTAGTTATCTGTAATTGACCATTGGAAATCGTCGAGAGGTCTGCTGCTAGAACTGAAAACATTTCATCTACCGTCGGATTTCCCTGACTGTTGAATACTGGGAAGTAATATGTCTGACCATTTCCAGCGTATCCAGAAATAGACCAGTAGTACTTTGCGAGTGTGAGATTCATAACTTCTGGATACTGTGCTGCCAGACTGGCATTGTATTCGGGCATTCCTCTCGGGATTATTCCTGTCAGATTCTCAGCGAAGGTAATTCCCGAGTTGGAATTTGCAACACCGATCCAATATGAATAATTGAATGCATAGGATATTGCCTTCCTAACGTCAAGATTTGCAAAGAATCCTGCTGGTATGTTTGTCTGCTTAACATAATCCTGCGCACCAGTTATATTCACATCTAGGTTAAAGTAGAAGGCAAAGGTAGACAGTTGAGAGACAGATGCAGATGATATTATACCCTGCTTTATCAGGCTCAGTGCCTGTGGTGTATCGTATGTTGGATAGGCTCCTTCTGCGAATTGAGCTTCTCCTGATTGAAGCTGCTGCTGAGCTGTAGTATCTTCTGAAAGATACTCAATTATTACTTCTGGGACCAGCTGATTAGGTGCGAGCAGTCCTGGTGTCTGATGATAGTACGGGTTCTTGTAGAATATAACTTCCTGTGAAGGTTCATAAAGCTTCAATTCATAGGGTCCTGTTCCCATCATATTGTATGTTATATAATTGTTCCAATATCCAGTAACTCCTGGACCTGAGGTAGTATTGGCGAATGCTGCATAGGATGCTGAATTATTTTGAGGCGCACCACCGTGTGCAACCAACCAATTATAATCCATTATATCTCCAGCTGTTGGTCCTGAGATAAGCTGCAGGAAGTAGTCTGAAGAACCGAAGTTGTGTACCTGATATGACTGATTAAGTACACCATAGGATTGCCCTGCATACATTGCAGTTGTATTTGGCAGCCATGTTGGTACTGTAGGCAGTAGATGGAATGTAACTGACTGTGTTGTGTTATTCCATGTCACTGCATGATGTATCCAGTAGAAACTTGTATTGAATGGACCGTACATTGTTGGACCTGGTAATAATGCATGTGCAATTATCCATCCAGGTTCTCCCGGGTCATTTGACCACAGCAGAGTCCTTGCGAATGACACGTACACATCATAAGCATTCACATAATCTCCATTTGAGAATTGGAGGCTTGTGTTTATGTAGAATGTATAATTCTCAGATCCATTAGGTCCAAGTGTTATTCCACCATTCTGTAATGTTGGAACATATTTTGCTATTACTGGATTGAAGACCGTTGTGTATTGACCGCTATAAAATACGAGAGGCTGATAAACTTCGTAGACGACTTCATAAGAAACAGTATCATAAGCGATTGCAGGATCGAATGTCCTTGGTCCACCTGGGATCCAGGTTGCGTCCACTATCTCATTCTTGTTTATGCTGACTTTAGGAGCTACTTTCTGTATATTGTAGTTGCCTACTGCGACTGTCATGACATACTGTCCTGCTACACTCTGTCCATTGTATGTTGTTATGGTTGTCAATGTGACATAGTGCAGTCCAGGTGTTGAGAATGTCTCGTTGACTGTTGCTGTTGTGTTTGTTACATTGAGAGGTGTTCCATCAACACTCCACTCAAATGCAGCAACTTTGTAATCAGGGTTTCCAGGTACTGGAGAACCTATGTTGACTGGCACTGTAGCCATTGTACCAGCATATGTCATGTTCATCCATCCACCGGCTGGTATAGTCTGGTTTGTATTGCCTGCAGAATTTGCAAGTATGGCAATAGGTCCATATATACCGGCTGTGTTGGCATCAACACTTGGTGTGACTGTTATGAGCATGAGGGATGAGTTAGAACTGACAGATCCTGTGCTGTTGTATACTGTTACAGATACAAGATAGCTTCCTGGGGTGCTGTATGTGTAACTGACCTGTCCGTTACCGGATGTAACTGTTTGTGTCACTCCATTACCAAAGTTCCAGACAACTTTGGTGAATGTAGCACCTGAGGGGAGACCTGGACTGAAAGTTATAGGAGCACCTGCTTGAGACTGTAAACCTGTTGTTGTAGGAACCACTGATAGAGGCGTGCTTGTTGTAGTGGTTGTTGTAGTGTTGTTTGTCGTTGTCTTAGTTGTAGTTGTTGTAGGGGTCTTGTGCTGTTCAGAGGCTATGAC
>CAZIOW010000012.1:40786-41859 GCA_964541025.1 uncultured Thermoplasmatales archaeon | reverse complement strand
TTCATATATTTCTTGTTTTTTCTAATGCCTTTAAGTCTTTCCAACTTTATTCCTGCCTTCTCATCTTCTGCTATTTCGACTATCTTCTTTGAAACTTTATGGTTTATGTCCCTCACTATCCTGCTTTCCCTATCATTTATTTTCTTCAATAGCCTGTATTTTCCCTTCTTCTGTAACCTTCTCCTGATTGCACCGTACTTTTTATGTACATGCTCTGCTTTATTCCCCAATTTCCATATCTTACCTGTCTGATGGTCCGCAACAACAGCAATGTGCCCTGTAGTATTCCTGTCCATCCCTATCCATTTTTCTGGTGTAATCATCTTTTTTTCTTGTATTGATACAGATATGTATGCATACTCTTCGTCAATTTCAATCTGGTTTATCTTCTCAAAATCGTTTCTAAACATATATCTGAGAGTTAGTTTAAACGATGCTATATATATCTCCTTCTTTTCTTTATCCATTTTAATACCTTGATTCGGTATAGTCAACTTAACATTCCTCACTTTCTTTATTTGCTTATTTTTGGAGTATTTTCTTAATATCTGATTTGCGATTATACTTTTCAATCCAAAATGCTTAACATCCTTAGAAGAGAGGGTGTGAGTCATTATTGCAAATTCAGCTATTTGTTTTGCCTTTTTTAGTTCCGTAGAAAAATCTCTTCCATGTTTAATTTTGAATGTCAGTATCATTTTCCCTTCTGCTCCTCTATATATTTTTTCACAATTTCAAGCGTCACTGCACCAACAGAGGAAATAAATTTTGAATGTGTCCATAATGTAGGCAGTTTCCTCTTCAACTCTGGAAATTCTTCTCTCAGAACATGGGATGTGTATCCTTTGATTCTGTTTACAACATAATACACTCCTATTTTTGGGTTCACATCTATAAGAAGATGTACATGATCTGGCATCACCTCCATTTCGAGTATCTTGTACTGATACTCACTTTCTTTCTCAATGATTAATTCTTTCAACCTTTTATCAACACCATTTATCAGAACTCTCCTTCTGTATTTTGGGCAAAATATAACATGATACTGGCAGCTATACACCATATGTGGCTCG
>CAZIOW010000012.1:0-40757 GCA_964541025.1 uncultured Thermoplasmatales archaeon | reverse complement strand
TGGTACTCTTTTTCTTTATTGCTTATCTCCATATACTTAATATGATATATTACAACCATATATATACCTCTGCAATTCATCTCCTCCCTAAAGGTCGGAGCTTTCTTGCAATTTCTTTAGTAATCAAGTTTGCAATAGACCTTATCCTAAAATGTTACTAATCTATTTATATTCAATTAATTTATCAAAGTGGTAATAATTATGCCAGAGGATCAGACTTTTGAAGATACAGACGCTGAATTAATTGAGGTACTCAAGGGCTTAAAGACAAATATCAAGATAATAGGGTGTGGAGGCTCAGGCTCAAACACTATAACAAGAATTATGGAGGAAGGCATTCAGGGTGCAGAGATAGTTGCAGCTAATACCGATGCACAGCATCTTTTATTAACCCAGGCAACGAAGAAAATACTTTTGGGGAGAAGGGCTACAAGAGGGCTTGGAGCCGGTGCGATCCCACAGATAGGTGAAATGGCCGCAAGAGAAGTCGAGGACGAGATTAAAGCAATAGTAGAAGGGGCGGATATTGTATTTGTCACAGCAGGCATGGGAGGGGGGACAGGGACTGGATCAGCCCCTGTTGTGGCAGAGGTGGCTAAGAACTCCGGAGCTCTCGTAATTTCTGTTGTGACGCTTCCATTCTCAGGTGAAGGGAAAATGCGGATGGAGAATGCAGCATGGGGGCTCGCAAAACTGAAGGAAAAATCAGATACTATAATCGTGATACCTAATGATAAGCTCTTGCAGCTTGTTCCAAGACTTCCGCTCAATGAGGCCTTCAGATTTGCCGATGAGGTTTTAATGCGTTCAATAAAAGGTCTTACCGAGCTAATAACGAGACCTGGACTTGTCAATCTCGATTTCAATGATTTGAAGACCGTAATGAAAGATGGAGGTACTGCAATGGTGGGTATGGGGCAATCAGGGTCCCAGGATAGAGCATCTGACGCTGCTAAAAAGGCTCTTAGCTCTCCCCTGCTTGATATGGATATCTCTACCGCCACTTCAGCTATAGTCTCAGTAACCGGAAGTTCCAACATGTCTGTAGAAGAAGCTCACATGGTCCTTGAGGAGGTTAGGAAAAAGATTAACCCGAATGCGAGGATAATCTGGGGTGCCAGAATAGACGAATCAATGAAAAATGATATAAAGGTATTAACTATACTGGTAGGAGCCAAGAATAAATATATTTAGAGGTAGAATGAGATGAGTGTCGAGGATAAGTTCCTTGAAGTTGAACATACAATTACGGATAGAATATCAAGGATAGGTAAAGGTAAGTATGCCAGAATTCTCAAGATGGCAAGAAAACCAACCAGGGATGAATTCGGCAAATCTGCAATAATAACAGGTGTAGGAATAATAATCATAGGATTAGTAGGGTTCATCATTTATTTATTGATGAACGTTTTCTTCGCGGTGCCATAGAAATGGTAAGATGGACTTGTGACGGAAAAGATATAGTTTCTGGGACAAGCAAAAAGATACCCTTTACTCTAAATATTGAGAATGATGAGTCGAGGGATATTTCAGGTGATTTAGAACTCACTTTGAAAATTAATGAAAGCAGGGAAGAGATTGAATGGTTTATAATGATTGATCAGAAAAAGACGAAACCAGTTAGCATATCCCCACAGAATCCTGATGTTCTCAGAGTTCCATTTAAACTCTCCAAAGGAGAAAAAGAATCTATCTCTCTAATAGTTGAAACACCTAAGGGTGTCGAAATAGGTGATTTTGCAATTGTCCAATTAAAAGATAATGGGAACTTTGTGGATCTTTTCAAGATATCTATCAGGCAAACAATAATTGTTATAAAGACAACAATCGGGCAGGAGACAAAAATAGCAAGAGACATAGGGTTGAAGGCCCAAACTGAAAAGGCTGATTATATTTACTCAATACTCGCACCCCCTGACCTAAAAGGATACGTCTTCATCGAGACGCTGTATCCGGACAGGACAATGGCTCTTCTTAGAACAGTCAGAGGTGCACGTAATATGATCGCTGGAGAAGTAGATATATCAGAGGTTGAACCGTATCTAATATCCAAGCCGGCGGTCGAATCATTGGAAATCGGGAATTATGTTGAGGTGACTGAGGGGCCATTCAAGGGTGAAAAGGCAAGAATAACTCATGTTGATATGTCAAAAGATGAAATCACTCTTGAGCTTCAGAACTCAATAGTTCCAATTCCATTAACGGTCAAGGCGGATTCTGTTAAAGTCCTTGATAAAGAGGTGAAATAAATGCCACAGGAAGTTTCTATAATGGTTGAAGGAGGAAAAGCAACAGCAGGTCCACCACTTGGACCCGCTCTAGGGCCTTTGGGTATTAATCTAGGTCAAGTTGTTAAAGAAATAAATGAAAAAACTAAAGCATTCTCGGGAATGCAGGTACCTGTAAAGGTTATTGTAGACCCTGACACTAAGAAGTTCGAAATTGCAGTTGGAAAACCACCAGTTTCTGCTCTTCTTAAGAAAGAAGTTGGAGTAGAGACAGCGACAGGTTCAGTCAAAACCAAAGTAACTGGAAATCTGAAACTCGAGCAGATAAAAAAAGTAGCAGAAACCAAGATTGATAACATGAATGCTGCGAGCCTGAAAGCAGCAGTAATGGAAGTACTAGGAACCTGCGTTTCTCTTGGGATAACGGTAGATGAAAAAGATCCAAGGGAGATACAAAAACTTATTAAAGAGGGTACAATAAAGATTTGAATGTAGGAGAGCAACTTTTGCTCGTATGTACTACAGAGGTGTATTTAAATGGATGTAGAAAATCTAAAGAAAAGTGTAGAAGAAGCCATAGCTAAAGCTCCCCAGAGAAAATTCAAGGAATCGGTTGAACTGGCTATAAATTTAAGAGATGTGGATCTCTCAAATCCGAAAAATAGGGTGAATGAAGAAATTATACTTCCAAATGGTAGGGGGAAAAAATTGTCTGTAGGCTTGATAGGCGGCAATGAAATGATAGCCAAGGCAAAGGAAGCTGCTGACAGAATAATAACTGCTGATGAACTGGATAAGTTTCAGGATGACAAGAAAGGCGCAAAGAAGATGGTTAATGAAATTGACTTTTTCATTGCAGAAACTGCGCTTATGCCAAGGGTTGGTAAAATCTTGGGAGGAGTTATGGGTCCAAGAGGAAAGGTGCCAAGGCCTCTGCCACCCACTGTTGATCCTGTTCCAGTAATCAATAACCTCAGGAGGACTGTAAGGGCAAGAAGCAAGGAAAAGCCTGTACTTCATGTTCCCATAGGGACAAGGGATATGGATATTGATAAGATAGTTCAGAATGGAATGGAAGTTATGAAGAGAGTTACATCAAAACTCGAGAAGGGAGAGGACAATATCAGAGCAATTTATGTAAAGACCACAATGGGCCCAGCTGTTAAGGTAGAGGTGAAGTAAAATGAAGGATAATAAGTTCTCAGAGTCAAAATCTAAGGTTATAAATGGATTGATTGAGGATATCAAGAATTCTAAATCAGTTGCCGTGGTCGGCATTGACAGAGTGCCAGCTAAACAGTTCCAACAGATAAGAAAAAATTTGAGAGGGAAAGCGAACATCAAGGTAGTCAAAAAAAGTCTTTTAATGAGAGCATTTGATGAATCTGGGATTCAAAATATAAGGGGTCTGGAGGAACACGCAGAGGGACCGGTTGCCGCGATTTTTTCCAAGGAAAACTCATTTAAGCTTTTCAGAGAAATCCAGAACAGCAGAACTAAGGCACCTGCTAAAGGTGGAGAGATAGCTCAGGAAGACATTGTGCTTGAAGCTAAGCCAACAAATCTCAAGCCGGGTCCGGTTGTAGGAGACTTGCAGAAGGCCGGTATACCCGCATCAATTGATCAGGGAAGAGTTGTAATAAGAAAGGAGACAGTTGTCGTAAAACAAGGCGAAAAAATATCAAGAGAAAAAGCAGTAGCCCTTTCAAAATTGGAAATACTTCCTCTTGAAATAGGTCTTGATTTCAGGGCATCGTTTGAAGACGGTATAGTGTTCCATAAGGATGTTCTAAATGTTTCAGCCCAGGATTTCATTAACCAGATGGTGGCAGGCCATGCTAATGCACTGGCGCTCGCAATGCACATCTCCTATATGAACGATGAAACTGTTCCTTTAATGCTCGGAGAAGCTTATAAGAAAGCAAAGGCACTTTCATTGAGCATTACATATCCAACGAAGGATACAATAGGGGAATTGCTTGCAAAGGCAAAAGCACAAGCCGAAGCCCTAGGAAGTAAACTGCCAGAGGAAGTAAGGTGAGGGATATGTTTAAAGCATCAAATTTATTATCCTGCTGTAATTAAGGGTGATAACATGGAGTACATATATAGTGCATTAATATTGAATTCGGTCGGAAAACCAGTAACCGAAGAAGGGATAACAGAAATATTGAAAGCTGCAGGTGTAACGCCTGATCCTGCCAAAGTGAAGAGTCTTGTTTCATCACTTGAAGGAGTAAACATCGAGGAAGCAATTAAATCATCGATGGTAGCTGTTCAGCCTGTAGCCCAGGCAGAACCATCCAAGAAGGAAGAGAAGAAAGAAGAAAAGAAGGAAGAGAAGAAAGAAGACAAAAGTGAAGAAGAAGCAGTGGCAGGTCTTGGAGCTCTCTTCGGATAAATGATTTGAATGAATTTGAGAAAAATTATTTTATTTATTATATTTTACATTATTCCATTAATTTTCCTAGCTGTTGGTCTATATGTCAACAATATAGTTCTTGACCTCGTAGGATTTATATGGATCATTTCTGCATTTCTAATGAATTTAATGGCTGAACAGAGTTAGGTTTTTTATTTTACTATTATCTATAATTTTTAAGATAAAGTCTAAGGAAGACAAATATCATTATTGCAATTCCGCCTGGAATAACCGCTAACCCCCATATGTAATATGGATCCTTGAAGGTAGAGAGTAGCAATGATCCATATGCTGGCCCCAAGGCTCTTCCGAATGATGTGAAGAAATTATACAAGCCCATATAAGACCCTAACCTCCTGCCATTTGAGATTTTAGAAACAAGTGCATTGCCAGTAGGTGTTACAAAATTCTCTCCCATTGTCACGATATACATCGAAATGAAGAATTGGACAAGGGAATGATCTATTGCCATAGAGAAGTAACCTATGACATACAATAATGTTCCAGCTAGCATTCCATTCCACATTCCAATTTTTCTTACAAGAAGATAAACTGGCCACTGGAAGATTACGACAACGATTCCATTAATGAAATAAACAAATCCAATTGATTCAAGGCCCATATCGATGAACTTATTGGCATAAATTGAAAATGTGACAGAGAATTGTGATACTACAATAAATAAAAATACAATGCTAATCCCGAATAATAGCATATTTCTATCATTCACTATTAGCTTCTCCCTTTTTAAAGCGATAGATGATTTAACATCCACGATCAACAAGTACAGGATGAAGGCAACCACAGAGGCGGTTGCGGCTATCAGGTAAAGATAAGGAAATCCCCATCTTGATACTATGACTCCTCCTAAGGCTGGTCCCATAGCCCATCCAAGATTAGTAGCAACTCTTAGAGAGGAGAATCCTGATAAAGGTGTATCACTGCTAAGAGAAAGCAGGGCATTTGTTGATGGTTGAAAGATTGAGGACATAATATTATTTACCAGGAAAAGGAATACGAAGAGTATAGAAATCCTGGAGAACATCGTTGTGATAAAGAGTAGAAGAAGAGTTACAACTGAAAGAAATGAGAAAATAACCACTATCCTTTTGAATCCATATTTGTCTCCAAGATAACCGGAATAGATCTGTATAATTCCTCCAAGTATAGCATTTATAGCAAATATAATCCCTATTAGAAGGAGTTGCATCTTTAGGATATTATCAAGATATAGGGCAGTAAATGTCCATATGGCTCCTGTCCCAAATGTTCTTATAGAGGATCCGGCAGAAATCAGATATATATTCTTCCTTATCGTATTTCAGGTCACTCCGTCAGAATGCCCTTCATGAATATATTTTGATCGCATTGTTTAGAAACAAAGAATATCAAAAAAATTTAATTGAAATAAGATTTAATGGGCTTTGTCGTTTTCAAAAAATCTGTCATTTCATTGCCAGTTCTATCATTTTATTGACAATTTAACAACAAAGCCGATATATAGGAAAAGTATTTATCTGCGTATGACTATTGTCAGACTAATGTCATTAGTAACATTAGAAGGATGGTCTAGATACAAGGAAACTGGAAAATATTCAATAAAATCATCACTTATAATAGCATTATTAGGTACAATCCTCCTTTGGTGGTTACCAATATTTGGGCCTATGATGATAGGCTATGTCGCAGGAAGGGCTTCTGGGAATAAATATAAAGGTCTCCTATCTACTTCAGTAATTGCAGCGATTTATGGTTCATTATCTTACTTGTTTTCATTCTACATCCATGTTCCGAGCTATGTAACTTCATATCTTTCTGGTACTCTTGTTTACCACATTCATTCGGTAAATCCTTATCTTTCTTCATTCTTTAATTATGTTGGCATATCTTTTACCAGCTTCACCCAATTTCTGATAGCAGTACCGCAGAATTGGGCAGTTATGATTGCCTTCGGTTTTCTTGGAGGAAGTATGTCAGAATTGCTGTATAGAGAGAAGGAAAAGAAAAGCATGCTTTCACCAAGACACAAAAATCACAATGATGAAAATGCAATGGAGCCTAAAGTAGTTGAATACGAACCAGGTGATAAACCACATCCCCTCATAAAGAGAGCTATCAAAGAAAAGGAAAAAGAAGAAGATAGCACCGATGAATATATTTAATCCTTTTTTTTCTAATTAATAAAATATTTAAACTAATTCTTTATAATAGAGATGTGACATCTAAGTTTCCCTTAGAAATTGAAGGTTTTTTAAAAAACCCGTGGGGTAAATCTCTCATAATTAGGGGGGAACCGGGATCAGGTAAAACAACAATGGCCCTCGAAATAATGGAAAATATATTTACCCCACAGAATTCTGTTTATCTTTCCACAAGAGTTGGAGACCAATCAATTTACAATCAGTTTCCCTGGGTAAAGGATTCTGATGCAAAGAATAGAATTATAGATGCTGGTAAGAAATTTCTAAAGACCATCAATCCGAAAGTTGAAACAAGTAAGAAAAATGAGGTACTGATTTCAGGAACTGAGGTACTCAGAAGTTTGACTAATCAGCCTCCAGAAAAAATAATAACCTACAACCTTGACTCCCTTGGGATTAACTCTCCGGAACTTGAGCGGAGTATAGACTCATTGAACCTGATCATAAAAAATAGGCCTGTTCTTGTCATAGACAGCGTTGAAGGGATTGCGACTAAACTAGATGTAGACGAGTTAAAACTGGTATTTGCCATACAAAAAGATTTTGTCGAATCATCTGGTATAAACGTGGTTTTCGTCAGTGAAGCTGCAAATGAAGGGAAAATAAATAAGCTTGACTATTTAGTTGACGGTGTGATAAATCTTCACAAGGAATTTTCTGACTCAAGAATTCTGAGAATCATGAGAATGGAAAAGATGAGATATACTCAGATAGAATCAGCTGAATACTTATATACCCTGAATGGGGGACGATTTGAGTATATTGCCCCTTTAAAATACAATGTAGATTTTTCATATTCCTATTCCAGAGAAATAAAGGATGCCCTTACTGGGATGGAATTCATTGATGAAAGAATAAAATCTGAACATCTTAGAAATATTTCTGCTATAAATTTTATTAATGTAAAAAGCGATATAATTTATCCTTTCATCACTCCTGTGGTCGCAAGAAGTCTGCAGGAGAACAAAGGTGTGATTTATATGGCAGATCCGGATAAGGACCCAAACGAGATTTATGATATGATAAATTCATTTTTTCCTCTCAACGGATATGAAAATAGGATAAAGATTATAGATCTTGAGAATGACATTTCAAATAAAAAATATATAGTGGGGCTAGGCCAGTCTGACAAGGAGGACAGAATGAGGGAATATATGAGGTTAATAGTTGAAATGTCTGATGTAACAGAGGGGATACTGTTCGTGGAATCTTCAAGGGCTCTTGAGAAACTTGAAGGATCAAAAATAGATTCAGAATCTCTTTCAAGGCTGCTGGGAACAATCAGAGGAACAAAGGACAGCTTGGTTTTCCTGAATCAGGATAATAAAAGGGATGAACCAATGGACCAGTTATTTAACATAGTTGTAAATTTAGAGAGATATGGAAACACGCTCATATCGTATGGAGTAAATCCTTATACTCCTTATTATGGTACTTATGTTGATGAAAATAATTTGGTGAAGCTTAAACTTATTTCCTGAAATCTGATAAAAGAATCAGTAATCCTCAATATGAGAAACCCTCGATCCAAATGGGTCTATTTCGAAATCTTCTCTCCTATATTCAGATAAAGCTTTATCCACATCCTTATGTTTTTCTGGAGGGACTATAAAGAGCATGAAACCTCCACCTCCAGCACCCATGAGTTTACCGCCAAGTGCTCCAGCATCCTTAGCTAATTTATACATATGCTCTATTCCATCATCCGAAATATGATTATGAAGCTGTTTCTTTAAGAGCCAGTTTTCTTCCATTAGAGCACCAAGTTCTAGCAAATCCAACTTGCATATTGCATCATAAGCTTTATAAGCAAGCTCTCTCATCTTCTTATAATAGTCACTCTGATCACTTATATTGTTCATCTGTTCTTTATGGATTGTTGCAGAAGATCTTTCCTTGTTAGTGTAGTACATCATCAGATTTTCTGAAAGATATCTCCTCCTATCCCTTGAAAGGATCAATGGTTTCATCTCGACTGAATCATCATTATTGAATCTCATGAGATTTATTCCACCATACGCAGCAATGTACTGATCTTGCTTTCCTCCAGGTTCATTCAATATTTCCCTCTCTATTTTATAAGCCTCACTTGCAAGGGTTCCAGGGGTAACATTTTCTCCAAGCCAGGTATGAAGTGCAAGCAATAGACCGACAAGAAAACTGGAAGAAGATCCAAGTCCGGTACCTCTGGAAGGGATTTCAGTTATACTTATTATTTGTATGCCTCCTTCAATTCCAAGATACTTTAAGGCTTCTCTGACGGAGGGGTGCTCTATATCATTTACATCTCTAATAGCATTCTCTGTCCTCGAATAACTTATTCTGTATTCGTTAGAATAGAAATTTCTTGCAATTGTAACGTAGATATATCTATTTATTGTTGAAGAAAGGACTGCTCCGTATCCAAATTTCCTATAAAAATCTGGGAAGTCACTTCCTCCGCCGGTAAAAGTTATCCTGATCGGAGTTTTTGTAGTTACTAATCTGAAATCCCCATTCATCATTTATCAATAAACGCAGTTATTAATTTTTTACTCATGCAATTTTTAGCCAAATTTGGGTTTTTTCATTTAATAATTATAAAATTTCTTAAGGGAGCTAAGATATTTTTAAATATATGCATTTAATATATATAAATAATGGAAGAAAATGGTGAAAAATCAAGGAGTTTATTAATCGCATCTATTTACCTTCTTGCCTTTATAGCTGGTGTTGTTATATTATTTACAGACAACAATCTGAAAACTGATTTTGGTTCTGTCCGTCCTTATTTTATTCATTGGTACATCTTTGCCGCTCTAGATATTGTGACGTTAGTTGTAGCAATATATCTTTTCCTAACGAGGTCCATTAGAGGGTCTTCGAAATTGGGTATAATCTGGTCATCAATAATGATGGTTATAATGGCAGGTGATACTCTAACTTACTCGTCCGTAGGATTTTCATCTCCTGTGCAGTTCGGAGAATATCTGTTTGGACTTACCACTTATCCTGAATCACTCCCTTACATTCCAGGACTTTATACACTCCTCTTTTTGCTTTTTCTAACAGATCTGATAATTTCCTTGTACTATCTGAAGAAATCACCTGAGGTCAATAATTCCATCTGAAATCTTGAAAATGGAAAAGCATTGATCGCACTCAAATGAATCATCTCGATAACTTAATGGGGAGTAGCACTTGCTGCACCTGAGAAGATTCATGGGATTCTCTTCACTGATATTCTCAGTCTCCGAATATTTTTCCAAAAACAAAAATATATCTGGAAAAAGTCTGCTGATTACTTGCATCTTTCCCAACATCATCTCTATATCTGTTATCTTCATAATTTCAAAATAATCGGAATGCTTTTCAAAAAAGGTATTATGGAATAGTCCATATCCCTCAGTTCTAAGGACTTTCATGTTTGAAGGAATTGCTGCAAGTATATCAGGGAGTGTTGAGAAATATACATCCCTTTTTCCAAAGTCAACTTCAATTCTCTGCGATCCATCCCTGAATGGATTCACTGCACTTCTCTTGTGTTCGAAAAATGAATTGATTAAGCCTAACATGAAGAGAGGAGATTCTCTGTTGTTAAAATTCATAATTAATTTACCCCCAAGTTTTAACGAAGAACCTAAGCTAGAAATAAATGAAAGGTCAGAATAATGATGCAAGACTCTTATACATATACCAAAATCAATTGAACCTTCTACGAACAATGGCTTCCTTATATCACAGGCTACATAGGTAATTTTGTCAGAATTGAGATTCTGAATCGCATTTCTGAGATTCCTTAATGAAAAATCAGCAAGGAAGACATGATCGAAGTAGTTAAGAAGTACACTTGTAAGTCTTCCGTATCCGCCCCCGAAATCAACTGCAACCCTTCCTCTGGATATATGAGAATGAATTATCTTTCTTTCTAGCATATCCTCATGTCCATCTATTATTGTAAATTTTGAAGATTCATAGTCTGGAATGTTATCATTGATAACAGATCACCTTACCTTTAAGATAAACAAAATTCAACTTAAAAAGGTTTATTAACTAATTTTACCATGCTTAAAAGTGGATGTGAATGATTATTATTCTAAACTCGACATGATTTTTTCAAGTGCATCCAAGATTTATGACTCAAAAATTCTTGCAAATTATCTGAACGTTTATATAAGAGATATGGAGGTTGAAGTTCTTTTGAAATATTTTAATGAACAGGGGCGTGCTATTGAAATTGGATTTGGAACAGGAGAAGAGTTAAAACGGATAATCTCCTCCACAGGGGCCGATGTTACTGGAATTGATATTTCAGAAGGTATGGTTGAATTAGCTAGAGATAAATTGTTAAAACTAGGACTAGGTTCACATTTTAAACTAATGAAAATGTCAGCTTCTGAAATAGGAAATATTGAAGGGAATTTCAGATGTATATACAGTTTCAATGGTGCATTGAATAATGAACCACAGATGGAGAAGTTTATACATGGTTTGTGGGAAAGATTATCTGAAGGTGGGTACTTCGTAGTAAGTATCAGGAACAGATATTCGCTAGGAGAATTTCTTATAGATATAATCTCTGGCAGGCCGGATAAGATCAGAGAAAGACTGAAAGGTGAAGTGGAGGTTGAAGTAGTGGGTAAGAATGTAATGTCCCATTACTTCTCCCCATGCGAATTCAGAAAGATGTTAGGGAAGGAATTTGACCTTATATATAAAAGAGGGCTTTCAGTACTATTTTTACCAAAGATATACGAAAAGGTGAACGGAATGAATATGAAGAAAATCGTCATTTCCCTGGAAAAAATACTGTCACAAATTCCAATTTTCAAGGATATGGGAGATGAAATAATATTTGTTTTCAAGAAGAAATGAAGACACAGAAATCCTAGTTACCACGGGTGGGCCATTTGGACGAAAAGTACTCGTAAACTTCATAAAGGTTGGAAATAGTTTCATAATTATACCAACAGGTTCATGGATAAGGGATATCGAGATATTTCCATATTTACAGGTAAATGGAGAAATATTTAAGGTTCATTTTGAAGAAATAGGAAAATATAAGGAATCATTCATTTCCAAATATGGGGATCATCACTATAATACCTATTTCAGCCAATGTGAGAATGCTATAGTGATGGAGCAATATGATGGGAAGGTTTCATATGGTTATGAAACTATTGGAAGGTATTTTGACAGCATCAGCGGCGATTATATTGAAGAGGTCAGTTCCAATAAGACACAGAAGATGATGAGAAACAGGGTCATGAAGATACTTTTAAAATATGTAAAGGACGGGGATTCAGTTCTCGATCTCGGTTCTGGGCCTGACTCAGAAATACTTCACACTGGCAAGAAAATATCTGTCACTGAGGTTGATTTATCAGAAAAGGCGTTAGAATTATCAAAGAGTTTTGAAAGGAAGGGTCAAATGGCGATAAAATACGTACTTATGAGAAACATTGATGATATTAAAGGCGAGTACAATGTAATTTTTAGTACATTCGGATTTTTAAATCTTGAAACCACAGACAATGTAAAAAAAATTATAGATGAACATCTGAAGGAAAATGGTTATTTTATAGGTTCATATATGAATAAGTTCGGTATTACTGACCTCGTTATAGCTCTTATACTCGGCAGGGGAGACTATATCCGGGAGAAGGTTTCAGGGTATCTGAGCCCAAACTACAGCAGATATGGGCTAATAAGCTATCCAAGGGGACCGGATTTCCTTGCCCGCATTGGAATCAAAACTATCCTGATGAAAAAGGGGATAGGGTCGGTACTTCCGCCTTACAATTATAAGAGGTTGAACAATTTCATAGAAAAATTTATCCCAGTTTACAGGATAGATGAAATTCTGTCTTCTTTCCCAATGATGTGGGCTTATTCAGATTTTGTGATATTTATCGGAAAAAAGGTGCTTTCATGAATATTAAGAATGTTCAAAGACGATCAATGAAGCTTTCAATTTTTTCCTTGACGGTTTTTTTATTGCTTCTAGGTTTTTCAGTATATTCGAGCATTGAGATGCCCGGACAGAACACATTTTCATCAAACATCAACGGAGTAGATGTCACAATATCACCACAGGATGTATATTATAGATCAGATTTTCTTATAAGTCCGCTAATTGAAATAACAATGGATAACTTGAAGAACTCGACGGTAAATATCAGGGAGTATATACAATATAATTCAGCTTCTAATGAAACTTCATTCAATCTTTCTCCCCATGAGTTTCTTAAAGTTTATCAAAGCCTGAATCAATCTGAACTGTCGTCAGGAAAAATTAGGCTGAATTTAATTTCTTCATTCTCTAATACATCATTCAAAATAAATATGGTGAGAACAGTGTTTCCGCAACTGGCTGAAATTTCGTTCCTTTTGAGTTTTCCATTCTATTTTATTTTTGCATATTTTTTCAACGGCAGAAATAAAATGATTCCGTACCTCATATTATCGATTTTTTTTATTATTTCACCTTTCTTTGGTCAGAGATACGATATGTATTTTATGATTTCCTCCCCGCTTCATCTTCTCCAGCATGTTGACCCTTTCATAGCTTCTCCTTCTCTTCCTGGCGGAGTTAAATGGGAATACCCACCGATTTTTCTCTATTATGGAACGTCTGTCGAATACATCATTTCCCGTTTGCATTTGGTAAGATTTCCGAATAATGTGATTTATCCAGGAATACTGTGGGGTTATAATTCTATGGCGTGGCGCGGATATGTAAGTAGTGATCTTCCATATCTTTACATATTGATGAAAATTCCAATGATAATTTCGACATTTATTATATTCCTCATATTACGTAGGGAGATACCGCAGCTGAATACAATAAAAGCCTGGTTACTGAATCCAGCTGTTATCCTCATAGGAATTCTATGGGGTCAGCTAGATGTAATAGCTGCTGCCACGATAATACTTTCAATGATGCAACTGAAAAGTGGGAATACATCCCTCTCAGCTATTTATGCGACGATCGGAACGTTTGTGAAAATTTTCCCAGTTTTCTTGATACCAATTATCATCATCGAGAGCAAAAATAAGTTAAGAGACCTCATCATAATAATATCCATTTCTGTTGCATCAATCTTGCCTTATTTTTTGACTGGAAATTTTGTTAGAAACATCATGGAACTCATATACTCCAGATCTGTACCCACGTATAACAACTCATTTTCAGCTAATGGAATAACTTGGCAAGTGATCATTATGGATCTTGGGATTAAAAATTTCCCATCACTGAGTCTGATTATTTTTTTACCATCATTTCTGATAATAATTTTATTATATGCTAAACGAAGATTGAATCTTTATTATACTATAATTATGATTTTCTCATTATTCTTCCTTACATATAATTATGTTAATCCTCAGTATTTTATTATTGTGATTCCTATCCTGCTTCTGATGAAGGAAATCAGATTGTTCGTGGTCTATTCGCTCATCCCCTGTATCTATGTATTATTGAATTACTCTTTACCATATTTCATAAATCCATATTTTTCATATAATTATTATTCAAGCATCTTAGGTCAGATTGAACATATAAGACAATATGCGACATCGAGTTATGCCGTTATGTGGCCATTCATTATCATTTCAAGTTCGATATATGTCTACACATTTATACTAAGTTTAAGGAAAATATCAAGAAAACCGGGGAACAATCTTCCAGATGGTATGGTCTCTCCCTAGAAGGTGATCAGCCTTGGCAAGAAAAAAAGATATAAGTTCGGTTGCCAAAGTTAGTGGAAAGAATGGAAAATCTTCCCTGTGCCTCTTCAGAAAATCAGTAAGTATTAAAAGGAAAATTCTGAAATTCCTAAAGGCAAGAGTGTCCATGACCATTGGATCTAGCCCTATTTTCATTAATTCAATGTGACCATAAATAATCCTTCTTCTCTGATCAATTATGTCCGTGAAATTAGACGGAACTCTACAGGTAACAACAGATTCACTCGAATATACAACCTTAAATCCCATTTCTAAAGACTTGAGACAGAGAAAGGCATCATCATTAATGACTTCTCTGAAATTCTTAAGAATTTCAAATCTCACGGCTATAAGCTCTCCTCCGTGAGCACTTTTAGAAAGGCCTGTCATAATCCTCAGCTGTGAATCATGTAAATCCCAGAGTACCTTGCAGGATTTTTCCCACATGTTTTCCAGGTTGCTCGGGAGCACTCGTGGAACAACTACCCCAGTTAGGTTGTCAAATTTTCCGATAATCTCAGAGAAAATTGAATCTTTAAATGATATATCTCCAGATACAAGGAAAATAATATCTCCTTTGGCATACGCGAGAGATTTTGATATGGCTCGAGCCTTCCCACTCCTTTCAGTCTCATGTATTTTCACCAACCTGTGGTCTTTAAATGCATCAATCATTTCCCAGGGAATCTTTCCTCCTCCAACAAGAATTATTGCTTCGGCATCACTTTCCAGGGCAGATATAAAGGGTCTCATTACGAGGTTCTCGTCATCATAACTCAGTATTAATATGGAATATTTTGTCATCTTCTGAATCCTCCCTCTTAAAATTTTGCCTAAGCATCCTGTACTTATATGAGTCCAGATAAAAACTACCAAGAGAAAAATGTATGTCAAATCCGCCCCCACTCCTGATATCAATAAAATTGTTGTAAATGGACTTAAGAATCAGGGGCGGTGCAAGTGCGATAAATATGATAAAATTAAAAATTGCAGCAATTTTGCTTCCGTTAACTGGTTCATAATTTCTCACTTGCTTACCAATTATTGAAGCAATGGGAGGAGAGACCTGTAGCAACCTCTTGTAGAATTTCTCTCCGTACACAGAGATTGCGTATAAGGAATCCCTTATAATTAGCCTATCATCTAGACTCCTGAAGTATAAGCCTGCATAATTCTCATCCATGATTAGTGAAATGCAGATATCACTCATTCCATTCATTCTTCTCTTTAACAGTGCATCCATAATCGATAACCACGCCATTCCCCTTTTTGCCACAAGAAATATATCAATATCATCGAAAACACCGGGATTATATGATACTGACCCAGTTATACCTGCAAACATTATAAAATTCTTGTTCAGGGACTCAATAAATTTTCTTCCAATTGCAATTTTTTCATCCTTGGTTGAAGGCTTGGAAGATTTCATAATTAAGTATACTTAAATTTGATTATTTAAATTATTCGTGCTAAAATTGAATTAGATATATGAAATAATTTAAATTGAAAAAGACAAAATATTTAAATTTTTAATTTCGCCTAATAAATAATGGAGGTAAGCATAATAACAGGTTGCTACAATGAAGGGAATAACCTTGATAATTTTATCGAATCGGTGCTTGCAACCATGAATAACTTAAAAATTGAAGATTTTGAAATAATTATCGTTGACGAATCAGATGACCAGTTCACCAAATGGAAACTTGGATATTTTGGAAGCTTTGATAGGATAAGGGTTATAACAAATGATGAGAGGAAAGGATTACTAGCCTCGGAAATGGAGGGGATAACTAAGGCAAGAGGAAGAATGAAAATTGTTATGGACTGTGACATGCAACATAACCCCAAGTATATACACAATATAATCACGTATCTTTCTTCAGAAAAGAGATGTGTAGTGATGAGCAGATTTGTTGAAGGGGGAAGCAATGAAATGAGCAGATACAGGTATGTACTTTCAAAACTAGCAGGAATAGTATCAAGGATAATGATTCCTCCAGCTAGGCATCTCAAAGATCCAACATCAGGATTTTACGGAATAAGCGGCGATATAAAAAAATTAATTCCAAACTTCCATGCGACGAAATCACTTCTGTTTCTGATATCTCTAAATCCGGAAATAAAAATAGAAGAAATTCCGTACCATTTCAATGCACGTTATGAGGGGAAGTCCAGAATTATGGCGCCATCTATATTCCTGTCATTCATTCGAGAGATTATTTATTTCCGGTCTATTTACAATCAAGAAAAAGAAAAATTTCCATCTCAAAAAACGAGAGGGTTGATAAGATCAAAATCACATTCTCAAAAGTTATAGGTTAATCCTTTAACAACAAGCTTTTTTCTTAGTCTTGAGTATTTTATAGTAATTTTCCCTCCATATCTCTGAATTGAGTCAAATACAGGTTTCGTGCAGTAAATGGTAGGGACACCTTTTTTTAGCAGGACTGCCTGCTGATCTTTAAGTGCATATACTATTTCTGGCTCAGGGATCAATTTGCAAAGGTTATCATTACAAGGTCCTTTAATATATTTTATTGTAATGTAAACTCTTTCAATATTAGTATTTTTAATGAAATTCATAGCTTCATTATCAATTGAGATGTTATAATCTCTCAAATTCTCTCCCTTCTCAACATCAATGAATTACTAACCACAATTGTTGAACTGAAACCCATTGCAGTTGCTGCTAGAAATGGGAGGAAATCGTATATTTTGATGCCAAAGAAAGGAATTAAAATGCCAGCTGCAACTGGAATGAGAAGAGCGTTGTATCCTAGAGCCCAAAGAAGATTTTGTCTGATCTTTTTCATTGTTGCCCTCCCAAGCTTTATAATATATAAAAGATCATACATTCTATCTTTTATAAGTATCACTCCACCAGTTTCCTTAGCCACATCTGTACCAGCTCCAATTGCAATTCCAACATCTGCTTGTGCGAGGGAAGGTGCATCATTTATGCCGTCTCCTACCATAGCCACATAATTTCCTCCTAATTGCAATTTCCTTATAAATTCCATCTTATCTTCCGGTTTCATTCCAGATTTGAAATTCCTTATTCCTGCCTTATTAGCAATCAATCTTGCTGCTTCTTCCCTATCACCAGTAAGCATGTATACATCTATACCCAAATTTTGAATTTCATTTATTACTTTATCAATATTCTCTTTTAGCTTATCACCAAGAATAAGAAGGCCTTCACATTTATTATCTACAGCAATATACAATACCATTTTCCCTAAAAAGTCATTTCTTTCTTCCAAGGATTTGCAGCCTGATATATTAAACCTTTCCATCAGAATCTTATTTCCTACTAACAGTGTTTTTGAATCATAATGTACCATAACGCCCTCGCCTATGAAATAATTGAAATCAGTGGGGTTTGGAATGTTTCCATTAAAATATTTAATAATGCCCTGCCCAATCGGATGTTCAGAGTTTTTCTCTGCAATAGCAACGTAATTCAACAGTTCTTCTTTATTATATTTGCCTAAAGAAATAATTCTCTCAATTGTAATATTTCCATAAGTTATGGTTCCCGTTTTATCGAGAACAACCTTATTTATCTTTGCGAGCAGCTCTATGTTGTCTCCCCCTTTCACCAATATACCATGTTCAGCGGCCATACCAGAGGAAACAATCAATGCAGCTGGTGTCGCAATTCCAAGGGCACAAGGACAGGCAATTATAAGAACAGTTACAAAAATAAGAACTGCGAATGCAGTTCCAACTTGACCTATAAAATACCAATAGAGTGAGGCTATTAAGGCAACTGATAAGACAACAGGTACAAAATAAGATGCAATCTTATCTGCGAATCTCTGGATAGGGACCTTTTCTGAATTGGCACTTTCTACCACGGAAATCATCTCGGAAATAGTATTGTCTGTCCAGGTTGTCATAGCTTTCATTTTGAATGAACCAGTTAAATTTGTGCTTCCACCAATAACCTTGTCACCACTTTTCTTATCCAGAGGAAGGCTTTCCCCTGTTATCAGAGATTCATCCAGGGATGAAGAGCCTTCTATAATTATACCATCAGTAGGAACATTTTCTCCGGGCTTAACCAGTAGTATATCTCCGATTCCTATATCTTCTATATTAACATCCTTTGTGACGAGCTTATCGACAACTAAATGTGCAATCTTTGGTTGAAGATCAATTAACTTTGATACGGATGAAGAAGCTCTTCTTTTCATAAGATACTCAAGGTAAGAACCAGTCAGCACTAGTGAAATTATAACAGAGGAAGTATCAAAATAGAAATTATGAACAGGAAAAAATTTTGGAAAGAAAACTTCTATACTGCTGAAAAGCCAGGCTGATGATGTGCCTATGGAGATCAGAGTGTCCATGTTTCCTGACCTGTTCTTTATAGCATCCAAAGTACCTTTATAAAACCTTAAACCCGGAAAGAATTGAATTGTAGATGACAGAATGAATAGTACAAACTGATAAAGATAAAAATGTACCATGTATGTAATAATTAAGATTAATACGGTCAATACCCATGATAACACAAGTTCGTGGCGCAATTTGTCAGATTCTAACAATGGTTGTTCAAACTGTCTTTTGCATCCTTCGCTGCAGAAATAGAAGGTTCTTCCTGATCTTGTGCTGGTAATTGTGCAATTACCCTCATCGACGTACATTCCGCATATCGGATCTCTTGCCATATTATCTTCTTAGCATCTCTTTCTTTTCTCTACCTTTATGTATCTGGAAGGTTCCTTCTTGAAGCTTTCATAACAAGACGTATTACAGAAGTAATATTCTTTGCCTTCAAATGAAAAAGATATAGCTTTTTTCTCATTCACTTCCATTCCGCAAACAGGATCTTTTACCATTTTTACCATCACGAAATGATTAGATAAAACTATAAGGACCTATTTTTGGCATCATGCATATTCTAGGCTTTTCAATCTTCTCTGCAAATCTTTCTCACAATTGTGGCAACATGCATAATATGTTTTGTTGTTGTATGAGAATTCAATGGGGAGATCCTTGATCTCCTTTCCGCAATAATCACAGTATAATTTCACAGAATGAAATAAACGATTCTTATTGATTATTTCCTTAACAATGTTAATATTTTTGTACTTTATATCAAAGTTCAATATCTCTGGGCTGCCTAAGACAAGGAAATTTCCATTTCCTAGTTTCATTATCTCCAATATGTAATCCTCAGGTATCTCAGAGATATTTTCAATCTCAATAAGTAACGAAGATCCCTGATTGCTTTGATCAATTTCAATTGTGAATTTTTTTATTATTCCTTTATTCCTGAGATCGCTGATTATCTTTCGAACAGTATTTCTGTTAAGGCCAGTGATTTCAGAAATCCCATTAATGGAAATTCTTGAATCCTCATTTAAGACCCTTAATACCTTTGACTCATTTGGACTAATATTTATTCTTTCCATGATAGTAAATCATTTAAATCATATTTATTTTGTTATTTTATGTTTATTGATATGCATTATGATTATTTCACTACTCCTTTAATATGCAAGGTATGAAAATGTTAAAGAAAAATTTAAACAATATAGGTTAATTGGTAGCTAATGTTCAAATTACTAGATGGTAACTCTGAAGTTATAATAGATGAAAAAGGAGCCTATGTTTCAAACCTAATTCTTAATGGTAAGAAAATCTTAAAAGGGAGGCATGATGATAAATTGACTCATGGCGGTGCTGCTCCGCTTATTCCTTTTGCAAATAGAGTAAAAAATCATACTTATCAATTTGAGGGGAAACAATATAATTTGCCCCAAAACGATGGTTTGCACAGTATCCATGGATTAATACTTGACAGCTCATTTGAGATTAATTTGAAGGCAGACAATTTTGTTGTTTTGAATCATCGGCTAACACACCCAGGAATACCATCAGAGCTGGAAATTGAAATTAGGTATAGAATTGACGGTAATGAGTTTACATCTGAATTCTCTGCGAAGAATACTGGTACCGAAAAAGCGCCAATCACGATAGGTGCACATCCTTATTTTATGGTTAAAGAAAATTATTTAATTGATTACAAAGAGCCTCTTTTCCGCTTGAACTATGTTGACGGATATTTCCCGGACGGAAAAGCTGAATTTGTAGACCTCAACAATATAGACTTTTCAAATTTTAGCTTTGATAACACTTTTTATGGTGGTGGAGATATTATTTTGAAGAGTAATTATTCTGAAATTGAAATTGTCAGGGAAAATATGCCATTTATAGTTCTATACAATGGCAAATACACTGATGGAGCATCATTTGCGATTGAACCGATGACAGCTGCTCCAGATGCATTTAACAATCGTATAGGATTAAAAATAATTAATCCTTCTGAATTGTTAAAGTGTAAATACAAGATAAAATTATTAAGATAATTGAAAACAGAAAGGATATGCCTGACTGATTATTTTATTCTTCGCTAATTTTCTTCTTGAGCTTCTGTATTTCTTCTTGTAGTTCTTTATTAAGCGGGTTCTTTTTAGCCTTTAGTTCAAGCTCCTTTAGTTTATTCTCCAGACTTTTCTTTTTTCGATCAAGATCTCTCTTCCCGAGCCCCATACATCATGAATATTTTGGAATATTTAATCTTTTGAAATATGATTTACAAGAAACTAATTCTCAAGTAATTTAAAGTTTTGCCTATACTATAATTTTAGAAAACAGATCATATAATACTATAGGTTTTGAGATGCAAATATTCCATTAAAATTCTTTGCTGTATTTATTCCAAAAAGGAAAACGAGACATCAGAAATGGGGAATAACTTGAGTATTTTGAAGATAGCTCTAATAACCACGGACATATCCAGTTAAAAAACTACGCAATATTCACGAATAGTAGAAGAATCATTAAATATAAGCGTTATAGGATATACAGTTTATAATATATTCAAATAACTTGATAAAAAATATATTTATAGTGATTAAGATATCTTGTTTCACAGGATTTGTATGGGCATTTTTAAAAAAGGAAAGGAAAGGAAAGAATTCACAGACTCCAATGATTTGAAAGATATTTCTGATCTTCTAGGTGAATTCGATGCCCGAGAGATTGAAATGTTTATGATTATGGGACGGGCAGCTGAAAAATCTCCGGATGGCCCTTATAGGAATGCAATGTCCATGTACCTTGAGAGAACTAAGGTAAAATTAAATGAAATAGAAGATCGCATTTTGGACGAAGGTCATAAGTTAATAACAAGACATTTACTTGATGATGTTGATGAGGATGAATACATTGAAATGATGGAAGAAGTTAAGATCAAATTGAAAATACTTCGTGATGTGCAGCAATACACGGAATTTTTGGCTAATAAGCAAATATCAGGCAATAAGAATATGATTGTAATTAATTCAAATTCTAATAGAAATTAAATCATTTTTTATCCTGTTAAAATGATTTAGCTTAATAAATAGAAAAGTATAATTCTCCAGTCTTTTTTATCCATATGGACCCCTTGGCCTTGTATAGGCACAATCTGTTTGACATACCAACTTGGGAATTATATATTCATTATACAATTCTTGGAATTATAATAGTTATTTATTTATGGTGGATTTACAAGATTTTCAAAAAAACCGATATCTCCGTAGGAAAGGCATGGAATTATATTGCGACAAATTGGAAAGGAATCATTAAGAATCTTTTCATTTATGGTGTTTTTCAGAAAAAGATAGTCAAAGATAGATTTGCAGGTTTGATGCATATTCTTATATCTTATGGAATACTGATTTTGACAATTTCAACCACTCTCGTTTTTCTCGATAACGATATCCCCCCGATTAAGAATACAATTCTTGTAGGTTCTTTCTTGTATATTTTCGAGGCCTTTTCGGATACAGGTGGACTCCTGCTCATAACAGGGCTTTTGATGGCACTTTACCGGAGGACAAGAAAAAAGGTCAAACTTCATACAGTCTGGGACGATTATATCGTAATATTTTCACTCCTTACAATTGCCATTGAGGGTTTTGTTCTCGAAGGACTTACCACATATATTGAAAATTATTCAATCGGTTATTATCTTAACGAGTACAGATTCTTCGGAAATGTGATGGCAAGGCTATTTACTGGGGTAAATATCAATTCAGCTATAACCGCTTATCAAATTTTGTGGGGAGTGCATTTCACTACAGTTTTCTTAGTTATAGGGTATGCACTAATTTCAAAGCTTTCTCACGTAATGCTTTCACCGTTGTACACAGCTATAAGGAAGGAAAAGGTCAGAGGGGAGATGCCTACTCCATTCAAGTTAGAAGAACTTATCCAATCTGGAAATTACGAATTCAAGCTAGGGATTGAAAAAACCAGTGATCTTAAATCTCTGCAAAGATTTGAAGCATTAGCCTGCACAGATTGTGGAAGATGTGAAAGGGCTTGTCCTGCTACAGCTGCTGGGAGAGAACTAAGTCCAAGAGTATTAATGCAGACATTGAAGTCAAATGTTGGGGAAGAAAAACAGCTCGTGCCTGACCTGTTTTCAGAAGATTTCCTTTGGTCATGCACCACATGTCAGGCATGCGTTGAGGAATGCCCTGTGACAATAGATCCACAGAGCTATATTTTGGAAATGAGAAGGGATCTGGTGCTGAAAAGTAAAATAGACAAACAGAAGGTTCAGTTCCTTGACAACTTAACATATGCTAGGAACCCTCTAGGAAATGCTCCTTCTGAGAGAAATATATGGGTAGAAAAATCAAAAAAATATGAGAACGAAGAATATCTATTGTGGATGGGCTGTATGGCTTCATCTGATCCAAGAACAAGGAACGTCGCAGAAAGCGTGATCAAAATTTTTAAGAAAGCAAATATCAGTTTTGGAGTTCTAGGAGACGAGGAGTCCTGCTGTGGTGAGTCAGCAAGGAGACTAGGTGAGGAAGGAAGGTTCCAGGAATTAGTTATGCAAAATGTAACGGTGTTCAAAAATCATAATGTTAAGAAAATTGTCACATTCTGTCCACACGGTTACAATACATTCAAGAACGAATATTCCAAATTTATTGAAGGTCTTGAAGTATACCATCACTCTCAGATTATTGAGGATTTAATGGAAAATGGTAAGCTGGAAATCTCAAAGGGAGATACAGTTTACACTTATCACGATCCTTGCTATCTTGGTAGGATTAACGGGGAATATGATGCTCCAAGGTTTATAATACAAAAAGCAGGAGAGCTGAAAGAAATGGAAAGATCAAAATCAAAAAGTTTCTGCTGTGGAGGTGGAGGTGCTAATTACTGGTATAAGGTAAATGAAAAGGAGCAAATATCTCACATAAGAATAGAGGAAGCATCAAGAAGGAGCAATAATCTTGTGGTTGCGTGTCCATTCTGCCTTAATATGTTGGAAGATGCTGCAAGGACAACTGGAAAGGATAATATGACGGTCAAGGATATTTCAGAGATTATAGCGGAGAAATTAAATGAGTAAATACTACTAAAGAAATCACTATTTTTGGTAAGAGGTAAATATGAAATCCATATATATTACTCGTGGGAGTAGTAAATAGAAAGTGGATGTCTAAAGTAAAATATCTTACTCTAGCTGTAGCAATAATAACGATAATCTCATCTTTCTACTTCATTGCCGGTTCGTCTGCTTATCCAGTTCCGGGAGGAAATTCCTCAATATCCGTAAATGCATCAGAATCTAATATAACTTTTACAGGAAATGTCGAAAGTGATTTCAATGGCCATCTTATATATACTAATAATAATGCATCTGCGTGGGGACCAGGAAACAATATATCAAAACTTTATCTTTCCTATAATTCTTCGTATCTGTTTATAGGGATTCAGGAAGTAATTTCAAATAATGGTCTTCTTGTAGCTATATCAAATGAGACGAATTCTACAATGGGCTCAACAAATATGACTAATCTTAATACATGGTCAAGAAATATATTATTTAATTCACCAGTCAACGAATTTTCTGCAGTATGGTTTGGAGGAAATGATAATACTCAGGTCAGTGGAAATAACTCATTTGTAGTGACATCTGAAGTATCTAATAGTAATGTAAGCCCTTATGCAGTTCCCATAAGCTCCACCTGGTTTTTAAGTTCCGCAAATAACTCGACGGAAATTGCAATACCTTTATCCAGTATATACGCAAATAATACGGGAAATGAGACTCTTGGTATAGTTGCTCTTGTAATTGGTGGAACCAGTTCCTGGGTTGGAACTGCTGTTCCTTACAACCAGATAGGTCCATATAGTAAGGGAAGCACTTACTTTGTCACAAGCAGTGAAATAATTGTAAAGAACATCAAGTACTATCCAAAATCCAATGAAATTAATCATTACTATGGGAATATACTGTTTTCGGGTAATGTTTCAAATGATTTTTCTGGACATTTATTATATTACAATTACAACACGTCAAAGTGGGGCAGCACAAATAATATTTTAGACCTCTATTTCGCATATAATTCAACAGAACTCTTTTTTGGATTCAAGGAAAACATTCTTGGGAATTCTCTTCTTCTTGTTCTGTCTAATAATACTTATTCAGGATACGGAACATATAACTTCACAGATTTAAATGCTTGGAACAGGAACATTACATTTACCAATCCTGTAAATTATTTTTCCGCCGTCTATTTTAATGGCAGTGGACAACCTAGTGGAAATAATTCTTATATGATTAATTCCAAGATAGACCTGAGTAATTCATCCCCATTGGCAACTGTAATCAAATCTGGGTGGAAGTTTAGCTACTCCAATCTTACAACAGAAATATCGATTCCAGTAAATCAGATTCTTGCTCCAGGAGAAGTTTCCTTGAATCTCTCTCTGGCAGCACTGGTTATAGGTGGATCCGATGCGTGGGTAGGAACAGGGGTCCCATATCTCCAAAAGGGACAATATAGCGTTGGAACAGGTTATTTTGTTGTCAACGATACAATAAATGTCAGCCTCAAGGGACTTAAAGTATCCTCGGCTGCAAGGATTCCATATAATCCAATTAATCTTGCCATTATATATAATGATCATCAGCCCCTATACACAGTAGTAAACTCAAGCAACTATGTTCTCCCATGGACCGAGACGCATGCCACCGCTGAGTACATTGAACAGGCATTAATAGCCCACGAATACAATGTGAACGTAACTTACGAACTTTCAGGTTCTCTTCTCTATCAGCTGAAAAATATTTCGACAGATCCATCTTACAATAATTCAATAATTCAGTATTCTTATATTCCTTATTCAACAGTTGTATCAAATAGGAGTCTGTATAACACAATTGTTGGTTATTATTTCAGTATCCCCGGATATGTTTTTTCCTTGAACGAACCTGCTTCTAATCTCTATAATCACATAAGAAGCGAATGGCTATCAGGACAGGTACTTAATCAAAGCTATTATGAGGACGCAAAAGTCCTTTGGTTCCTCTATGACATAAGCACACCCCTTGTCGAAGGTCAATTAGGGAAGCAATGGATTAACAGCACGATATGGGCTATGCATAATCAGACATCATTTAATCAGTCTGACTTGAAAGAAATCTTAAGTTATTCTAAGTGGTTATCAGGACAGATAATACCTGCATTCAATAATGATTCATTAAACAATCAGAATGGAAGTAGAAATGTGGAACTCATAACGAGTCCGATGTTCCATCCGCTTGTTCCTCTGCTTCTAGCAAGCAATTTTTCTGGCCCAGACGGGACAATTTACAAGGAGTCATATTACACCGATTTGATAGCACAGTTAAATATAAGTCTAGGTCAATTCCATTCAATGTTTGGATTTTGGCCCTCAGGGATATATTCACCTGAGGCAGCATTTTCTTATGGAATGGTCCAGCCCTATTCAATAGAAGGTGGAAAATGGACTGCAACAGCTGAGTGGACTCTTCAGCAGTCAGGTGTTGAAGCGCTTGCATATGGTAACGCTGGTTCCAATGTAACAACAATGGAAAATCTTTACAGACCGTACGTTGTAATGGGGGAAAATAACAGTTCAATTTATGCTTTCTTTAGGGACGGATATCTCTCTAATGCTTGGGCATTCAATTATGGATCAATGGGAACATCAGCTGCAGTTTCTGCATTTATAAATTACCTTAAAGGCATTTATTCAGAGATACCATCTCAGGACCATAATAGAACAGTTGTAACAGTAATGCTTGACGGTGAAAACTGGATGTTCATGTCTCCCTTTGCACTTGACGGAGTACCATTCCTAGAGCAGCTATACTCTGCATTAGAGCAGAATTCAACCTATATAAGAACAGTAACTCCAAGTCAATATATTCAATACATGGAATCTAAAAATATATCAGTGCCAGTAATAGAACATATTGCAACAGGGTCTTGGAACAGAGGGACAGGATTTGCAGCCCCTTACCAAAGCAATCCTAGCCTTGAGCAGTGGTCGGGTTACCAGGTACAAGACTTCTACTGGGAAGCTCTTAATTATGTAAGGCATGAAGTTCTAGATTTTGGAGTCGTTAATGGACTTCAGCAGGTAATCAACTATACGACTTTGGAACATTACATAAATGCCACTGGAAAAATGGGAGATTACGCAAGAGCTTGGTTTGGAATTTATGCAGCAGAAGGAAGCGACTGGTATTTCCAAATGGCACCTTGGGATATAAGCGGATCCAACACTGCACCATTTGACTATGTATTCAAGCATGACCTCATATATTCGCTTGATCAACTAGGCATTGTTGTCCCGCAGTTCCTGCTCAACAACAGTTATGCTTCAGTTCAGCCCACAATTGCCGGGGATGTTAATGTTTCGCACACCCCTCAGCTATCAGGATATGAACAGGCAGTTCAATCGACAAATTACGGGATAAGTTATTCTCTAACTGAGAACAACACTTGGGCAGGAAGCACCGTATATTCATTCAATTCTCTATACATACATAATATAAGCGTCGCTTATGATCCTTCAAACATCTACTTGCAGATTCAGACTAATTTTAATCCAAGTTATCTATTGACAAATAGGAATATGGCACTTGACATATACATATCTGCTGCAAATCCGAATCTACCATCATCAGTTGAAAATGATAATCCATTCGCTATTTATACAACAATTTATGGAAATTATACTATAGGGTTCCCAGCCAGCTACGTAGCTGAATTCAATCCATATACATTCCAGGCAGGATCACTTTCTGGTCAATACTCACTGTATGCTGCCACAGGTTTAAACACTCTTCAATATCAACCACAGGATCTTAACACTCCAGTCGTCATAGGAAATGTCATACAATTCGCAATACCACTCAACTATTTGCAACTATACCCCGGGCAATCATTCAAAATAGGGGTAGATGTTTATAATGGTACAAATGGAAATTCCCTTATCTCTCCAATCTCTGTAATACTTCCAATCTCAATGGCTAAGTACAATCCAATATCCTCAATACATAACACAGTGCCTGCAAATGGACCTGGAAACTATACTTATCCCAAGCAGCCTAACCAGATTCCACCAGGTTCATTGGATTTAGAATGGATAAATGTATCCATGAACTCAAATTTCGTTGAATGGAATTTTACATATGGACAGCTCTGGAATATCTGGGGTGGGCCAAATGGCTTCAGTAATCAGGTCATTTCAGTATATATCTCTCAGCCTAATCAACCAGGTTCAACTTATCTTGGTCCAGGTCCCAATGCCAATTCAACAGTCCCTTGGCAATCTATGATATATATCTCAGGATGGTCCATATATGTCCAGAATTACAAAGGAACCCAATATACTAACGGCATATCGTCTAATGTTAACCTCACTTCTAGAACAATTAGTGTTTCTATCCCTCTTTCTTATATTGGTTACAATATTGAATACTATAATTACATAATAATTTCAGGTTCATACGATGGTTACGGAGTAAATGGATGGAGAATAGTGGATGCAGTCAACACTTCAAATGGAGGTTGGCAAGGGGGTGGGGGAGATCCACCATGGAGCTCAAATATTTATAGCTACATCGCACCTGCGACAGTTGGTGAAGGGAATATTACCCAGCAGATGGCCCTTCAATATGCACCTCATCAGATTCCAACTCTATATCCCATAACACTGCCTCTGCTTAAGAATTCAACTATTTCAACTGTAAAATTCAATTACACTACATATTCGAATCTTAATCTGGTAAGATACGGAAATAATTATGCTGAGCTCTACGTTTCCAACGTCACAGGAATTAACAGGCTATATTTTGCAGAGTCTTCAGGCGCTCATACCTGGACTAATTATGAAGCAATAGCACATACAAGTGGAATTTCAGATCTTTCGGCGATCTCATATGGTAACTCTATATATGCCGCTATGGTTATCAATTATACAATTTACATTGTGGAAATAGAACCAACAACATCCTCTTATACAGTGCTAAAAACAATGCCCCAGGATATCGGAACAGTGAGTAATATATTCTACAACTCCAAAGGTCAACTCTTCCTGTCAATTTATAATGGACCTGCAACTAACGGTTCTTATCATTACAATCTGATTATTTATAATATGTCATCCAGTACATATAAATCCGTAGGCGTTGGGTATGGTTATTCAGTACCGAAAGGTACCTACTATGGTAACATTGAATATTTGCTTTATTATCAGGGAAATTCAATGAAAGGTTATACCTATAATGGTAATGAGATAAAACAATTTAACATCTCGGGCAATTTTACAGGAATATATGGGAACTTCAGTGTTTACGTTAATTCATATGGCAATCTGTGGATTTCCTTTATCTCACTTGAAAATAGCCAATTCAGCCTGAATATGGGAAACCTGACACTTAACGGTTCGTATGAGGTAAACAAGATGTATACGGTTTTATCATCATCAAGCCCAATTATGCAGCCATCCATACTGATTTCTGAATCGGGCCTCAATAACACAGTCTTAATAACATGGTCACAGAAAGGATCAACTTCATTTTCCATTTGGACTCTAAAGTCTGGAATCACTTTCACGGAAACCCCCATCATATCTAAAATAACCCCTAAAATTTCATACCTTTACTACTACATTGCTGCAATAGTAGTAATTATAATCTTGGTATTGGCAGTCATGATAGCTGTTGTGAGAAGAAAGAAATAATTTTATTGAATTATTTTTCCATTTTCTTTATCAAAGAGTAATATTTTTTCTTCATTAAAATCTATGAAGCATTCATCTCCCACATTCAGCGTCTGGTCAGAACTTGATGCCCTTATTATCTCTGCTCCGTTGCCGATTATTTTAAAATGCTCAAGTCTTCTTCTCCCTAGGGGTTGGATAAAGGTCAATTTAGCTGGAATCCCCTTATCAGAAATTTTTACATCCTCTGGCCTCAGGCCTGCACGGATCTTTTTTCCCGCATAAGAACCAGCTTCTCTATTTAGGGGAACTTTTGTATCGCTTATAACTAAGAATGTTCGCCCATCCTCCTTTACCATCTCACAGTCGATGAAATTTATAGGAGGGTCTCCAAGGAAAGAAGCAATGAACAAGTTTGCAGGCCTCTCATAAATGTTCATGGGCTTGTCAAGTTGTTCCAGATAACCATTGTTAAGTACTGCAACCCTATCAGCAAGCGTCATAGCCTCAATCTGATCGTGCGTCACATAAACAGTCGTTGTTTTAAGATTAATCTGAATTCTCTTAAGCTCAGCTCTCATCCCAACTCTCAGTTTAGCATCAAGATTTGATAGAGGTTCATCCATCAGAAAAACTTTTGGTTCCTTTACAATGGCTCTTCCGAGAGCTACTCTCTGTCTCTGGCCCCCTGAAATCTGTCCTGGTTTTTTATTAAGAATATCTGAAATTGAAAGTATTCTTGCCATCTCATCCACTTTTTGGTCTATATCTGTTTTACTCATTTTCATTTTCTTAAGCGGAAATGCTATATTTTCCCTAACAGTCATGAATGGGTATAGAGCATAATTCTGAAAAACCATGGACATATTCCTGTCCCTTGGAGGATAGTCAGTTATATCAGTATCATCGAGATAAACCTTGCCTGCAGTAGGATATTCAAGGCCTGCAATTATTCTTAGCGTTGTAGTTTTTCCGCATCCGCTGGGGCCAAGTATTACAAAGAATTCCCCAGATTCTATTTTTAAATCAAGATCAAAAACTCCCTTATGATTTCCATAATCTTTTGTCAATTTTTCCAAGGAAATAGTGGCCATTTAATCCAATAAGAATATACAAACAGATTATTAATTCTTTCCCTAAACGCAATTATTTTATCACGGATGGTAGTAAACATGCATAATTTATGAATCATTTCATCAGATTAATTCAAAGGTACACAACAGGAGAGGGAAACACCGAAAGGAGGGTAATGGACCTATCTTTAAGTGATGGTATTTTGTGGTCTATTTATTCAAGTATGACCTCAAGTTACATTGTACCACTGACCATTTTCTTATTAGGTTCCAGAGATCCTGCTGGGCTGATCGTAGGTCTTCCGCTCCTAGTGGTACCTCTGTCCCAGTATTTTGCCTACCATAGATCTAAAGAATCTAAGGATCTTAGGAAAACCACTCTTTTAATAACATTGGTTGACAGATTTCTCTGGCTACCCATTGTGATTATGCTCTTTGTTAAGATATCATTCATTTATGACGTAGTATTCATAATTTTATTCCTTTCAACAAGGACATTTTTTGCTTCATTTTCTGGAACAACTTGGACACTTTGGGTTCCATTTCTTATTTCGCCGGGGAAGAGAAACAGATACTTTTCAATCAGAAATTTTTACATGAAGATATTTTCTGTAATTGGTTATTTCATTGGAATTGTGATTTTTGCAGCGAATTTAGAGGAAAAAATGCAGTATACAATCCTTATTGTTATTGCACTTGCCTTCTCCACTGCTTCTCTTCTTATAATGAGAAGCATACCTTCTTCAAGCGTTATAGAAGAGAAGAAGGTGAATAGAAGTTGGAGCAGACCGTTTATTGTTTTCCTCATTGGTATTTCTCTTTTTACTCTAACAACCTCAGGTCTTGGAACTTATTTTCAATATTATCTGATAGACAGAAATTACCTCGCGTTGCCTATTACATATTATTCTGTGCTGATGATCCTGACTTCTTTCTCCTTCATAATATCGCAGATTTTTTGGGGAAGAATTGCCAATTTAATAGGAAATTCAAAGAGCTTGGTCATAGCTGGATTCCTTTTTTTCTCCGTTCCGCTCATACTTCTATTCTATCACAGCCTTTTATCTGCAATATTTGCTAGTATGATAATAGGTATCGCCTCATCAAATGCTTCACTTAATATATTCAATGAAATGCTGTTCAGAGCTTCTGAGGAAAAAGTGAAGTCAGTCAGTTCTTACAACACTGTTCAGGCATTATCTCAGGGGGGCGGTCCAATAATAGGGAATGCAATTCTTATTGCTTCTCATTATGATATATACGTCCTATTTTTATCATTCTTACTTCTTTCATTGTTATCCACAGCTCTACTCATCACTTATACATCGCGATACTGAATCCTGACACAAGGTACCTCTGGAACGCAAAGAAAAGCAGGAAGATTGGAATACCCATTAGAACAGCAAATGCCGAGTATGTACCATAGTTCATAGAAACAGTACCCTGTGACACGTAATACATTCCTATTGCCATTGTGTACATACCTGGATTGGTTAATAATTGTCCTGCTAGAGCGTAATCGGTATAAGGTCCCATGAATGACAGGACAAGTGCGAATATTACAACAGGCCTTGCTATTGGAAGAACCACCCTGAATAATGCGCCTGTTTTCGTGTATCCATCTATTTGCGCAGCCTCCTCGAAATCCTTTGGTATCATCTCTATGTAATTCTTGATTAACCATGAGGCAAATATCACAGCTCCCGCAGAATATGCAATGATTAGCCCAGTATAACTGTTGACAAGCCCCAGTTCAGAGAACATAAAATAGAAAGGAATCACCATTATAACGAATGGAAAAAGTGACAGGATAAGCATCATGTAGAGTATTACCCTTTTCAAAGGTATATTCATCCTTGAAAGCGCCATGCCTGATGATATTGCGAGAAGAACTCCAAAGAATGTTGCACTGGCGCTGTAAATCAATGTGTTTTTCAGCCATGTCAAGAATGGATAATGATACAGTATAGCCATATAATTATTTGTCGTAAGGTATGAAAGATTAGGAATAAGCTTCTCCACGCTCATCTGTGAAAGGTTGGATAGCGGTGAGAGTGACATCAGGAGGACATAATATATTGGAAATATAGCAAATATTACTATAAGGATTAGGAATAGATGTGAAACTATTCTTTTCAGTAGCCTGATTCTCCGGTAATATTTTCCTTTATCATTTTCCATATTTTCACACCTCAATATAACACGGTCATCATCTTCGAATAGTGATTCGCTATTATAACAATAACTAGTAACACTAGGATGGATATAACGGAATAAGCTGCACCTATTCCGAACTGAAGGTAGGAAAAGGCAGAGGAATAGCTGTATGTTATGAGTATCTGTGTAGAAGTACCCGGCCCCCCACCAGTGAGCAAAAATGGAATGTAGAAGTTATTCCAAGTGAATATGAATCCAAATATTACAACGAAGGCTATCTGCCTGCTGAGCATAGGCATAATAATAGTTCTGAGTCTCCCAAAAGGGCCATATCCATCCATCTCAGCAGCCTCATAGAGCTCAGACGGGATGCTCTGCATTGCAGAAGTGAAAACGTATGAATAGTAGGGAAAGGATAGCCAGAGATTAACAAGAATTATAGAAAGCATTGCTGTTCCCGGTGCCCCCAGCCAATAGATGGGTGTCAACCCTACCTTTTCCAGTAATTCATTTATAATACCAAATCTATAATCAAGCATACCCTGCCATATTAGAATTGTTATGAATGCAGGATAAGCCCATGGGAAAAGAATTGCGGTCCTGTACAGTGTCTTTCCTCTAAGCCCTCTCTGATTCATCACAAGTGCTATGATGAATCCCAGAGGAGCAAATAATGCTACACTTCCGAAGGCATATATTGCATTTTGCCACAGAAGTTGCCAGAGGAATCCGGATTTAACAATTCTGATGTAATTCCCAAGACCTATAAACGTGTAATTGAAAAAATGAAACTCTCCGAAGTCGGTAAACGACATATAGATACTATAGGCAATCGGATAAAAGTCAAGGAATATCAGTACCACTATCACTGGTAATATGAATAATAGGGATCTTAAACTCCAGCTCCTTATCTTATTTGCCATCTTACTCACTACATCAAAATTAAAAAATTAAAAAATTAAAATTTTATGGTGCCCGCATTTACTGCTGGAACCGAGATCTGCAGAAGCACTGTTGAGTAACCTGATGGTTGGATAGAAATTGCGCTAAGTGGAACAGCAGACAGCGGAATTCCTTCAGAATTCAGGGTCTGGATGATAAGCTGCTCCATCTGATTCATTATCATAGGTACAGTTACCTTAGATGAGTTCTGTTCAAGGTTTGTGGCTGCTGTGTGGAATGGAGTCCAGTATGCTGCCATCTGTGGGAAATTGGGGAATAGCTGAGTGTGTTCTTCCTGTGCTATCCATCCTGAAATTACTGTATCATTGAAGTTATGGCTTTCTATATATTTCCCAGTAGAGATAAGAGATGGAAGGTCTCCTGCAAGCTTGAATAGCTGTACCTGGGAGTTGTTGTCAGTCATATATTCAACGAATTTCAGTGATGCCCAGATCTGTGATGAGTTTGCTCCGCTTGCTACCGGTGCTGAAATGACGTAACCAACGGATCCCCATAGTGGTTCTGGCCACAATCCTGTTGCATTATTGAACGGGATTGCTGCTACGCCAAGATTGGACCCAAGTGCTTTCTCATAAGTAGACTGATCCCAAGGCCCATCGAACATGAATGCAGACTTTCCCGATTCAAAGAGGCTCTGCTCATCTGCAAAGGTCAAACCAACGGTATCAACATGATATTTTACTGTCCAATTCCAGACGAATGACATTGCTGCTATATCTTGGCTGCTGTTAACCACGGGATATTCTGTTGAGTTGAATATAGACCCTCCAAAGGCTGGGAACCAAGCTGCAAATCTGTATCCATAATCATTGCCTATACCATATGCCAGACCGTAATATCCGGAACCCTTTGCAGTAACATTTTTAGCATCCTCAATCATCTGCCATACATTTGAAGGAGGAACTCCATTTGGAACAAGTGCCTTGTTATAATATAATGCTATACCATTGGTGTTTACTGGAATACCGTAGAGCGCTCCATTCAATTTCCAGTCAGTTATTGTTCCCTTGGTGAATGAATTTATATATGATGAGTTCAGGTAAGGGGTAAGATTTAGCAATAACCCTGCTGCATATAAGGCACCACCGTTATCGCTGGAATCCCTGTAGACATCAGGCGCATTATGTGCATGTGCGGCTGTTGGGAATGTTGTAGATGCAACATTAATCGCAGGTGAATCCTTAACAGTTATATTTGGATATGCGGCTTCGAATGATGCTAAACTTTCGTTAAAGGCCTGAGCTTCCCCTCCTGCACTTCCAGATCCCCAGACTGTGATAGTGACCTTCTGAGCAGGGGCAGTGGTTGTTGTGGTTTTATGAGGAAGACTTATAGCTATCGCAACTGCAGCAATTATTACTACAACCACGACGATTATCACAACATATGCGGCCGTTCTAGAAGATTTCTTTTTAGTTTCTGCTGGCTGACTATTAGAAGTCATAAGCACATATTAAAATATCAATATTTAACATTTACTACATATAGTAGTTATTGGAATTTATTTTGCATTCAAAATCCCGTATAATAGCCTTGCATCTTCAAATCTGGCTGTCTTACCTCCAACAGATATTCTTCCACCCTTATATTTTAAGTAAAAGGTATGTCTTAGGCCAGGAACTACTGAAATTTGGGATATTTCACCGGTCATATCCTTTTCTTCTTCATCTATCCTCAACCTTAATTTTGCCGTAACTTTCATTCCCTTGCTTTTATATGAGGAAACGGCCTCACATGTAAGCCAAGCAGTAGATATCTTTCTGCTGTTTGAATTAGTGAAATCATTGATGTAAAATGATGGCCACCATATTGTGTGATAGAAATAATAGTTCAGAATGTGTATAATTTCATCCTCTTCAAAGTAGAGACCATAGCTGGATTTTGTTGAACTCTCTGCATTAAGAACGCCCTTACTCCTATCAGCTATTAATACCTCAGAGGCAATACCATCCCTTTTCTTTATCACAATGCTTGGGTTTAAACGCGATACAATTTCCTCACCGGAGTCAGGAAATATAACCAGCGCTATAGTAATTCCTCTTCTTACTTCATTATTTAGGATCTTCATCAATTCCTCAAGATTTTCTCTTCTGAGAGATAGTATCACTTCATATTTTGCCTCGGTAATAAGCTCTTTCATTCTCTCAATTATTCTTTCCCTGTCCTCAATAAGCCATATGTAAGGGGTTTTAATAGTGGAATTTTTAGTCTCCTCTCTTACGATCTTGTCAAGTTCATCAATAAAGGCACTCATCTCTGTTATATGATGACTTAGAGCATTCTTAACCGGAACCGCTCTGAAAATTTTTTTCTTGCCAATCTGGCTCCTCTCAATTAACCCTTTTCTCATAAGATTGTTAAAAATATCGTACACTCTTGGTTGGGGTATACCAGAATTCTTTACGATATCGGTTGAATTCTGAGGGCCTTTAATAAGAAGTGTTTTGTACACCTTTATTTCATAAGCGGAAAGACCAAACATTTCTAAACCGTTGAATATGTCCTCTGGCATTAATCAGTCTATTTACAATGGGAATTTAACCTTGTTGCATATTTTCAATGACCTTTATAATACATATAACCAAAATTATTTACTTAAAGGGATTCTACATTGTTGAAAGGTGAAAGAAGATTCCCATTGGAGAGGATACGGGTAGAAGTAAATCCGGAAGATTATAGTAATGATATATTCTATATTGAGGGAAATTTAAACTGTAATGGTGAGGGGAGTATTGTTCTTTCAGGAGAAAATAATTTTTTAGTTAACATTTACTTACCACCTGGAATATATTATTATAGCATATTAAGAAATCAATATTTTCTCAAAGGAAAGAAGAGGAAAATAATTCTTATCAGCAAAAATTATTTTTTCAATGAAAATTCTAAATATGAAAGCTCCGGATACTCAATATATTTCATCTACTCCCCTGTGCAGCTGGACCTAAATTTTAAAGATGAAGAAGCGGACGAGTATAATCTCCGCATAATAAGAAAAAAATATGGAATCTTGTACTGTATAACTACCAGAAATCAAGGAACTTTGAATTTAGAAATTAATGGTAGAGATATCAGAGTTGATCTTGCGCAGACTAATAAAAGAAACAATAATTCCTCAATGATCATCTACCAAATTTTTCCAGATCGATTTTTCAAGTATGATCAGAAATTCTCTAAAAAATTATCACCATGGAATTCAATCCCGGGGCACAAATCATTTTATGGAGGTAATTTGAAGGGTATAATGAAGAAAATTGAATATCTGCAAAGACTCAACGTAGATTATATTTATATCAATCCCATATTCAAGAGTCATTCAAATCATCGATACGATGTAGATGATTATTACGAAATCGATCCATTACTTGGAAGCAAAGAAGATCTAAAAGAACTTATTTTAGAAGCGCACAAAAGAGGGATTAAAATAATAATGGATATGGTTTTCAACCATACATCAATTCATCATCCTTTCTTCAAAGATATAATGGAAAATGGTAGAAAAAGTAAATATTACAATTATTATCTATTTCATAAGGAGAAGTTTGAAGTATTCCCGGGTCACTGCGATTTTATGAGTGGCGACAAGGAATGCCCATCATATGAAACATTCATGGGTTACGGATTGATGCCCAAATTGAATCTTAGAAATGAAGATGTTAAAAATTATTTGGTAGAGGTTGCAAAATACTGGGTTAATGAATTTGGAATTGATGGAATAAGGTACGATGTTGCAAACTCCCTCCCGGAAAACTTTATCTCCAAAATTAGACGCGAGATAAAAGGAATTATTCATTTAGGAGAAATTTGGTGTGCATCACCATTTTTCATCCTTGGAGACTACTATGATGGAATTACAAATTATTTCTTAAGGGACCTAATAATATCAATGGTATCTGGAAAACTATCTACTAAAAAATTCATTGATTATTATTATGAATTTCTTTACATTTATGGAGAGAATGCTGATAGGAGTATGAACCTACTTAGTTCTCATGATGTTGAACGAGTTTTGACCATTTTTTCTGGAGATAGAGTCAAAATGTTGCTTGCATATACGATACTGTTCATAATGAATGGGTATGCTATGATTTATTATGGTGATGAGATTGGGATGGAGGGTGGAAAGGATCCAGACTGTAGAAGGACTTTCAAATGGGATCTATTGGGAAAAGATGTAAATAATTTCTTTATGAGGCTTACCAAAATGAGGAAAACATATAAAGTATTCAGGGAAGGCTTAATTGTTGATCTGGGGAAGCATAGAATAAATGGGCTGTCCAAAATATCATCTGGGGAGAGACTAAACCTTTATTTCGGTAAAAACGAAAAGAAAGTTAAGATAAATGGCTACATACTTCTAGGTAAAGGCTATTTATGGAAGGAAGATGGAACTGTCCAATTAAAAGAGGGAGGATTTATCCTCGAATACCTAAGTGAAATATAATTTCTTGTCTCCTATTTTCGAAGTTAATTCTTTCTGTTGTCCATTCGAATGTATTACAAATTTCAGTTCATCATCCCAGTTCATCAAAGTCCCTTCAGTTTCCCAAAACAGGGCATAACCTTCTTCATGTCCTTCCATTGAAAATGTTATCTTGATATAATTAGGTTCTATTCTGCTATCATCATCATAGAAGGAGAATTCATCCAAATTACCAGGATAAACATGAAATTCAAGTCCATCTCTGTCCATTGGTATAATAGATCCTTCCTTTATGAAAAGTGGCAAATCATCTATTGGCACATTTATCACAACATCCCCTTCACATAGTGAGTCATCCCAGAAATAGTACCATCTGCCTTCTGGTAGTCTCCCAGTAACTTTTCTTATTCCTCTCCTTATGACTGGCATCGCGTAAAGAAAATCACCGACGAAGAATGTCTCATCAGACTGCAAATCAGGATATTCAAAGTGAACAGGTCTTATGAATGGGAAGCCCTTGGAATTTGACTCATATGCAATTGAGAAGAAGTAAGGAATGAGCATATATCTTAAATTAAGGTATTTCTTTATTGCATCTTGAGCCATCTTGCTGAAATACCATGGCTCTCTCCTCTTCGTGTTTCTTGCTGAATGATTTCTGAAAAATGGTAAGAGGGAAGATAGTTCAAACCACCTCAGAAATAATTCCTCAGAAGGATTCCCACTAAAGCCACCTATATCAACACCGCTGAATGGAATGCCAGATAACCCAAGATTTAGAATTGTTGGAATTGTCTGCCTAATCTCCCTCCAAGTGCTCTCTGTATCTCCAGTCCAAACAAATGCATACTTCTGTATCCCGGCCCATCCTGATCTGCTTAGAATAAATGGTCTTTCCCCATCATTCATTTGAGTAACTCCAATGTAACCTGCTTTGGCCATGTCTAGTCCATATCTGTTATGTATCTCGTAGTGATAACCATCATATTGTAAGGCAGTAAGAGGGAGACTATTATCGCCCCAAAAAACGAATATTGCAGGTTCATTCATATCGTGCCATACGCCTGTAATACCGTGTTCTGTAAAAAATGAATATTTTGAGCTCCACCATTTCCTTACCTTTTCATCCGAAAAATCAGGAAAGGCTGAATTCCCTGGCCAAACAGGACCTCTAATAACATTTCCCTCCGGATCCTTAATGAAGTAATTGTTATCAATTCCCTCTTTATAAATTTGAAATTTATTATCCCACTTGACACCTGGATCTAGAATAGCAACAATTCTAACTCCTTTCTCCTTCAGTTTATCTGCAAATTTCTTAAGATCTGGAAATCTCTTCTCATCCAAAGTAAAAACCCTATAACCATCCATATAATCAATGTCAAGATGGATGGCTGATATAGGAAGATTCATTTCCTGGAATTTTTTGAAAAGTGTCTCTAATTCAGACTGTGAATTATAGCTGTATCTTGATTGGTGATAACCCAATGCCCATTTCGGAGGTAATAGTGGTTTTCCTATTATATTGCTCATGTTAGAAATAACGTCTTTCATATTTCCAAAAGTGATGTAATAATCAAGTAATCCTCCAGAGAATTCAACTTTAACTATATTTTTAGACTCTGAACATATATCCATTTCACCTTTTGCGGGATTGTTGAAAAAGATGTAATATCCTTTATCGTTGTAAATGTCCAATAGAATAGGTATATTTATGTATAGTGGGTCATCTCCTGGGCCGTAGGACCCATTTGCATCGTGATTCCACAACATTACTTTATTTCCTCTTAGATCTAATGGGAGTGCCCTTTCCCCGGTTCCGTTAATGATACTGTTCTCTCTGATCTCTGAAACCAGAATATTTTTAGACCCGATACTTGGAAAGAAATCTGTTCTCAGGAATTCATTTTTCAAAAAATAATCCATTTTATCATCTGCAATTATAATTTTTAAATCTCCAAGCCCAAGTATGAGCTCTCCATTTTTTACTGTTACGTCAAATCTATAATTACCTCGGCTTTCGTTTCTTTCTGGTTGCAGGCTCCATTTTAGAAATATTGTACTTTGATTTATTGCTGATATAAGCAGGAAACCATTTTGAAATTCTATAGAAATTGTATCTTCATTTATTAAGAAATTTTTCATTGGTCCTTTTATCAATTGAGTTGACCATTCCTTTGGGAAATACTTTGAATCAATATTATCGCGCAAGATTGTATAACCAATTGAATCCTTTGCAGTCGCTATACCAAATATTCTCTCAAGGTCTGATAATTTCTTGTCCAGTGATATGTTGGCCATTTATGACATATATTCTTCTAGTTTTTGAATATTACTACTAAAAATAGTTATTTTTTAAGTACATAAGTCATCGAGAAATAAATTCAGCTTTTCTTGTTGTTTCATTCTTTATCTATATGTATGGGGTTTTAGCAGCTTTTCATGTGTTATTAATAAAAATTTATATTAAAGCGTAGATCTCAAAATTTGAAAACTTCATAGAAAAAATCTATGAATGAT
>CAZIOW010000011.1:0-42216 GCA_964541025.1 uncultured Thermoplasmatales archaeon | reverse complement strand
AGATACAGGAAGCAGTGATGAATATATACGCATATTTCCTTCTAAGAAAGAACACGGTGGTTAATTGAATTGGTCATATCTTCGGATTGCTTAACACAATTCATTTTCTAAAAACTTTCTTATATCTGTAAAGAAAAATCTCATAATCAAAATCTCACTTATGACAGAATTAACTGTTACAAACAATCTTAAATCAAATATAAATATGATAATATGATGAACTCTTATGACACCTCCCATATCAGGGGAAACAATCACCCCAAATTCAAGACTTAGTATTATTCTTAGTGGAAAAACTAAGGTAAATGTAAATTCATACAGGTCACATACAAAGAATCAAGATTTTAGCAAACGGGTGGAGCGAGTATTTTGAAAATAAAGGGGATTAACTTTAGAACAATCATTTTTCCATTTTTGGTAGCAGCTTCAATGGTCATAGGGTTATTCATGAGTTTCAAATTCAAGGAGGAAGGAAATACTGTAGGATTTTTTGGTATACCTCTGGGTTTATTTTTCATGATTTACCCTGCAATGACAAAGGTTGGCATAGAGAGGATAGCGAAGAGCGTCAAGGATATTAAATCAGTTGGGCTAATGGTTTTACTTAACTATGCAATTGCTCCTTTCCTTGTGGCCGGAATTGCATACCTATTTTTCAGGATAATAATAGAACCTCTGCGAATATACAATGAAAACATAATATCCCAAGTAATAGTTGGGATAATACTCCTTGGCGTAGCACCCTGCATAGCAATGGTCATGGTATGGACGGATATGGCGAAAGGGAACTTGAGTATGGGGGTATCATTTGTAGCCTGGAATTCTATCCTTCAGGTTATTACAACACCATTTTTTGTTTACTTTCTCGCAAGAACTACTGTCTTCATAAACCCATTACTGATTCTTGAGAGTGTCCTGTTGTACTTGATAACACCATTGTTAGCAGGTACACTCACAAGAAGGCTTTTACGAAGAAAAAAGAATTTTTCAAGAATTCTGAATATCCTGGGAAATGTACAGAATATAGCTCTCTTGTTTACGATAGTCGTAATATTCTGGACTGAGGGATATGGCATAGTGGAATATCCTTCCCTCATCTGGATGGTCGGAATAGTGATGATACTATTCTATTTCATACTATTCCACGTTGGTTATTTCACATCAAGACGTTTAAGATACAATTATGAGGACTCCACTGCAATTGGATTCACGGTGGCGGCAAGAGATTTTGAGGTAAGTATTGCGATAGCCATTGTGGCTTTCTCCGCCTATCCGTTTGTTGCAATTACCACAGCTATAGGTCCTTTGCTGGAGATTCCCTTAATGCTGATAATTGTTTCAATGCAGCTCTTAAGAAGAGAGAAGGGTCTAATGACATATTCAGGCGTAGCAGACTGATCCATATATGATCATGTTTTGTTTTCATTTTTTGTCCATACCTGATCATCCAGAAAATCATATATGAAATGAGGGTCGTTAATCAACTCATCAAGTTTATTTCCGTAATTTATGATCTTATCTTTATTGAGCAAGAATTTGGATATTCTCCAGCTGGTACCATCAGAAAGATATACGAGATCTGACTCAATCTTTACAAGACCCAAATCTTCCAAAAGATACATGTTCTGTCTATCCTCATTTTCTAGATGGTTGTCAAGGCACTCACTTTCAAAACCAAAGAATGCCATTGTCTGAGTGGAAATGGAATCAGCAGCCTCCTTTGAAATTTTCATGCCCTTCTTCAGATAAATATAAAGAATTGCATTTGAAAGTACACGGGGGGTTATATGATTATTGATATTCCTATTTGAGAATGCTGAAATATTTCTAGCATTTGTTTCTATATCTGTATAACTGGCAGTATAGGCCATAATTCTTTAACATCTTTTATAAAATAAACATTTAATGCAATATTTGTTCAATGATACTAGAAAATTCTATTAATTTGCCAAATTCATTAGTTGAATATACGGTTTAAATGCAACGTTAAAATCTTAAAAATACGCCGGGGGGGAGATTTGAACTCCCGATCCCTTGCGGGAACAGGCTTTCCGTTAAATGTTCCAGGCCTGCGCCTTTCCGGGCTGGGCCACCCCGGCTTAATACCGTAAGTGCATAAGGTTTATTATTATTTCTTTCTTTCTCATAAGATGGAATTACCCGAAGGCACTCTTGACGTTTTAGACACATTCATAAAGGAATTTGTGAAAGACAGAGACGTGGTACTAGGAATATCGGGGGGAATAGACTCTGCTCTTGTAGGTTATCTATTAAAGAGAAATTTGAGTAAGGAAAAGATACATCTTTATTCCCTCCCACTTATTAGGGAAGATCCAGACGCCAAAAGAGTCGCAGAATTTCTTGAAATGAAATATGATACTATCTACATTGATGAAGCAGTTAATTTCTTCAGGAAATTCTCAAATGACCAGAAGGTAATAGGGAATGTTACAGCAAGAATCAGGATGGTCTACCTGTATGAAATGGCTAATAAATTTAATGGACTTGTTGCAGGTACATCCAACAAAAGCGAGCTGCTTTCAGGTTACTTCACAAAATTTGGAGATGGAGGCTCTGATTTTCAGCCGATAGGAGATATTTATAAGACCCAGGTATTTCAACTTGCCAAGCAATTGAATTTTCCATCATGGTTAATAGAAAAGAAGCCTTCTGCAAATCTATGGGAAGGTCAGACTGATGAGGATGAACTTGGCATAAGCTATCAAAATTTGGATAAGATTCTAGAATGCATTGAATATTTAAGAAAGCCTGAAGAGTGTAAGATTGATGGTATAAATAATAGAGAAATAGAGAGGATTTACAATATTGTAATGAAAAATGCGCATAAAAGAATTATACTGTACATACCAAAAATAGGATTCAGGTCTGTCGGCACTGACTGGCTGGAATGAGTTAATGCATTCCAGCAGTCATCTGAAACTGGCTTTTGCTAATCAGATCATCAAATTTCAGATATGCTACCAGCAGAAGAATCCCAACAACTATGAATGAGAAAATGAATCCCACTATCATCCAGACCAGTGTTTTGCTCTTTGCCTGGCTATACTGTCTCTGATCTAGCAATTTTATTATCTGCTTGCTCTCGTAGTAAACAAGCAATGAAAATATTGCCAAAATTATAGTAAATCCTAAGGTGAATATTGCCATTATCAGTTCCAGAATACCAATTATTAGAGCAATTATAGCTGCTATATTCACCATGCTTTTTATCGTTTCCTTTTCTGGTGGTTCCATGAAAGGTGGAACCGAAGCGTTAACATTCATCTGAGTATCCATGCAGGACTAATCTAATGGGATATATATACATTTTTTATTATTTTATTATTAAAGTAATTTAAGATCACCAGTTATCTTATCTATAATTGAATCTTCATCCGGTCCGAAAGCAGCACAAGTCAAAGTATCAGGTTCAACCTGTGTCTTTCCTGCATCCCTTATGGGGCAGACGCTTATGCCCATTGACCTTCCCTTCTGAATCAGGGAGAGAAGTGAATCCTCATCTTTAACCCACACAACTACCTTTTTTTGCCCTTCCTTTATCCAGTCTTCAACTTTTTGCCCCTTCCTGAGTACACACTCCACAGCGGCGTGTGATACCTGTGCGGCAATCTTCCCCTTGCCCATGTCCAAATCTTTTCTCACTGCTATGGCCATCTTCATTTTTTCGAAACTATAATTACCATATGTCTTATTATCCTTCACATGAATTTCTATATCTCATCGCTGATCCCCCTGATATTATTCACTCTGCTCTTTTATGCAAACTGGAGCAGGGTTGACAAGAAGGTAGATGAAGGTAAATTTGCGCGATTCCTGCTATTCGGAATTTTGATGGGAATCCTTTACTCAGTTCTATTCATATATGCCTATTTTTCTTTGTATAGATATATAGACCTCATGTTATTTGCTATTCTTCTCCTGCTTCCACTTGTGGCCTCAGGTTCCCAGTTATCTATTCTATCAGGGAAATATAAGACGAGGGAAGATCTGGTGCCACTTTCAACATCTCTTGGGAGTGCGTATTCCCTACCAATTTCATTTATAATTGCGATGGTAACGACCCCATCTATCCTTGATTATTTATACATAGGACTTATAACACTTTTTACATTTATAACTGGAATAATGTCATCCGTATTGCTTGCGACGGGAATAAAGAGGGGGAGAATAATGTTGTATTATAATGGAGCATTTCTAATACAGATGCTATTCTCATCATCAATATTCTTTGAATACCTCTTTGGAGAATTTTCCCTAACTATTATAATTCCGGAAATATTATTCGCAAGTTTGCTATATATATTCATATTCCACAAACAAATTATGGAGGATTGAAATGAAATCTGGAAGGGCAATAGTAACTGTAGTAGTTGTCATATTGCTTTCAATGACTGCAATTTACTGGATAATAGACAATTATAACTCAAATCAGATAACAAATCCATTTCAGCAATATTACATACCGCAGAGCATAAATATGTCATTTGCCAGAAATTTTACATTCTCAACACCCTCCAATGGTCAAGGTTTTTATTATTTTTATCTCACATTACCTCAGAATTCATCCCTACAGAACGGCTTTGTAAAAATATCACATTCATCAAATGTAAAAGAGAATATATCTACTGAATATGGCCGTGAGTTCGTAAGTATGAAAATTTTTCCCGGACAGGCTTACGCAAATTTTACTTATAGTTTCAAAACATATGGCAGAAACTGGCAGAACATTACTTCAGAATCTGGAAATATTTCTCAGATACCAGCATATCTAAAGCAGGAATATGACCATCCCGAATATTTCAATGTTTCAGGTTCAAATAAAAGTTATGAGGTTATTGACCCATCATATTTCAGGAATCTTACAATCAATATCACCAAAAATGATACCACAGTTGCTTCAAAACTAAGAGCCATTTACAATTTCATAGTCCAGAATTTCAAGTACAACATAACATATAACATTGGGAATATTCCTCTAACAGCGCAACAGGTTTACAGTGACAGGATAGGCGACTGTGAAGAATTATCGTACCTTTTTGAATCAATGAGCAGGAGCATAGGAATTCCTTCTTGGACACAGTACGGTCTATTGATTCAGCAGCAGGGTGGTTCAATCTCAATAGGTCAACACGCTTGGATACAGACATATGTACCCCTGCTCAACGGGTCAGGGGATTTTGTAAATATAGATTTGACTGTTGAGGTTGGGGGTCAAGACCTTGGAAGAGGGTTCTTTGTGAAGTATCCCAATGCCCTTACTGAATGGACTGACAATGGAAATTCTTCTGATATGGTAGCATATCATGAATTATTAATGTATCCAGAATTTGGTCTTGGCACCATAAGTACAAGCGAAAATGATTATGTGTTCACCTTTAACCAGCAGGGTATAATTAATATAGACACCTCCTCTTTCCCATTAATTGTTCAGGAGGCTGAAAGAAGGTGATAATCCCGGCAATAAGCATAACTAAGAGGAAGATAATAGAATACGAGGAACTTGAGAAATACTCTTCCGGCCCACTTTGGGTAATTGATAATGATGCGAAGGGCGGAAAGGAAATGAATATGAAAATCTACGATGATCTTGCCGGGCAATATGAACTTTACATAGACGCAGAATTCAGGCATAGAGATGATGTTGCAGATGCCATAACTATGGGAGCAAACATGGTCACTATTTCAGAAAAAATTGAAATTAAGAAGATGCGGGACTCTCTTTTTATGACTGAGAATATAATATTCTATTACCGTATGAATTTTGAGAGAATGCAGAGATTTTTATCAGAGGGCGGTAAATACATATATTCTGAATCGTACATCGAGAACATAACAGTTAAAATATTTACCAGGGATACAAGATGTGGCGAATGTGACATCATCCAAGATATAGGTGACTTCAATGGTAGAAGAAATTAGGAAAATATTGCTTTATCTAAGAAGAGCAACAGGAAAATGGGAATTTAAGGAATCAGAAATAATAAATCTGTTATCTATGAAAACAAGATTTTTCACACCTGATCAGACAAAGGAATTTATAAATATTGCACTGGATCAGAAATGCCTGAAATATGAAAATGAGATATACAAAATTACATGCTCGCTTTCATCCATAGATCTACCGATAGACTACAGGCCAGATTTCTCATCCCTGAAGACTCAGTCGACTGAAGAGGATATATTCATAGAAGCAATAAATTACATGTTGGAAAATCTAAAAATGAGCAAGAAAGAAGTTTTGATGGAGATTAACAGAATAAAGGAAAAAAATCCCTTGATTAGTTCGCAAGTTGCTGCATTGCTCCTTGCGAAAACTAAGGGTTTAAATATAGATAAATTTTTAGATAAAATTTCATGATTATTTTTTAGTTTCCTGCGGATCCTTATTTAAATAAGAAGCGTACTTTGTTGCAAGGTCATACTGGTCAAGCTCCATAGCTATATCAGAGGCTGCATCAAAAATTTCAGAGTAATTGTTCACAAATTCAATTCTTTCATTCTTTCTCTTCAGCTGTGCTCCTTGCTTTATTATTTTATCTATTGCCTTATCAAGGACTTTCAGTGGTTCCTCTCCACCCTTTTCTTCAAGGAGGAGGTAGGCATAGTTAACAGCCGCCTGTGCCATCATATCAAGGTCATTGGCGCTCTCGCTTTCCTTTAGGCTCTTCTCAAAAAGCTTGGATGACTCATTGAAATCCTTGATTATTGTGGCTAATGATATCATAGAATAAATTAAATTTTCCTTGTCATTGATTTTCTGGAAAATCTCCATTGCCTTTCTTCCAAATTCTTCAGCTTTTTCATCTTCCATCTGGTTCAATATCTGCGACAAAAGAAGATAACTCTCTCCTATTCTCTTATCATCATTCCTTTCATTAGCTATCTTCAAAGATTCTTCCACAAGTTTCTTCGATTGTTCCAGATCAGGATTTTCCTTGTATAAATGGCATTCCGAAAGTATTCTCAAGCCATCTGACCTTATAAGATCGTCCTTTATATTTGTCAGACTTTCATCAAGGAATTTAATGCACTCCTGAAGCTCTCCTTGATCCTCAAGCTCCAGAGCCCTTTCAATGACCTCATTGTCCATTTGTTACCACACTTATAGCACTTTTTAGATGATTAATATTTTCCCTGATATCACCATTAAATATGCTGGAAGCGCTTATTATCATGTCAGGGCCGTTGGAGGCCACCTTAGTAATATTCCCCCTGTTAACTCCACCATCAACCCCGATCAGAAAACTGAGACCTTGCTTCTCTCTGTAATCTCTCAGAATTTTTACCTTTGATAGAGACTCATCAATAAGCTTCTGGCCTGAAAATCCAGGCTCCACTGTCATCACCAGAACGAACCCAACTTCAGGAAGAAATTTTTCAATTGTTGATGGATTCGTTCCGGGTTTAATTGAAATTCCGGGAATTACCCCAAAACCCCCAATATCCTTGATGGTTCTGCTTGTCTGAACTGGTGCTTCATAGTGAAAAGTAAGTATTTTTGAAAATGAGCAATATCTGTCAAGGTATTTATCAGGATTATCAACCATGAGATGTGATTCTATATTAACTTTGAATTTGGAAGCTATGGCCTGTCCCAGGGGAATACCAAATGTCAGATTAGGGACAAAATGCCCATCCATGACATCTAGATGAAGCCATTTAATTCCCATACCAATGACCTCAGAAATATCCCTTTCAAGATTTAGCAAGTCTGCCGAGAGAATTGAAGCGGATAATTCCATTTACATCAATAGAGTTATGAACTTGAATCATAAAAATTTGTCTTATGCTATTTGCCATACAAAATTTCTAAATACTTTCTGAAAATAATAAGCAATGAAAGCGAAATATGATTCATTGGACATAAAAATTCTTAATGTATTGAAAGAGGATGCTACATTAGGATATTCAGAAATATCTAAAAAAGTAAAATCACCTGCAACCACGATTTTTCAGAGAGTAAAGAGATTGAAAGACAGGGAGATAATTAGAAAAATAGTTCCTATAATTGATTATGAAAAGATTGATTACAGGGTAACTGCATACATCAAGTTATCAATAAATGATATCAAAGAGTTAGATAGGATTGCAAAGGAACTTTCAAGACTTGATGAGGTCATGGATATCCATCACGTAACAGGGGACAATGATATCCTTCTAAAAGTGAAGGTCAGGGATAATACAGAGCTTAAAGAATTTGAAATAGAAAAGATTGGTTCCATTAAGGGAATAAAGAATATTGAAACCATGATAAGCATCGGAGTTTACAAGGAAGATCCAAACATAAAACTGAAAGCATAAAATGATAGAAATTAATAGTTTGAAGAAAAGATATTCAAGAAATTTCTATGCCCTAAAGGGGATAGATTTAGAAATTGACAGTAGGGTTACCACTATAATTGGGCGAAATGGAGCTGGAAAAACAACACTTATTAGAATACTTTCAACTCAACTTACGCCTTCAGAAGGCACTGCCACAATAGAGGGCTATGATATTATGAGAGACACGAAGAAAGTAAGGGACATAATAAGCAGCATCCCGCAGGAATCTCAACCCATAGGAATTCTATCTCCGATGGAGCAGGTAAAGCTTTACTTGATTGCAAAAGGTTTCACAGCGCAGCAAGCATCCTCAGCTGCAAGGGAAGCGCTCGAAGAACTTGAGATGGATGACTTCAGAAATTCACCATCAGATACGCTTTCTGGTGGAATGAAACGCAAAGTATTTGTTGCAATGGCGCTTGCGTCAAATGCAGAAGTTATTTTCCTGGATGAACCAACCACAGGTCTGGATCCTCTTTCAAGAATGGAAGTCTGGTCAGCTGTGAAGAGACTGAAATCCAAAGTTATTCTTACCACCCATTATATGGAAGAGGCACAGGAGCTTTCAGAAACAGTATCAGTTATGGATTCAGGGACAGTGGTCGCATATGGCACTATTCAGGACCTACTGAAAAACTACGAAAATAAAATGAGGGCAGAGAAAATGGGTGGAGAGATTTATGACATTAAAGTTGGCAATATTGCCATAAAATACATTGTAAAAGATGAAGTAGATAAGTTTCTTCAGATGGGGTATGATATCAAGAAAATAAATCTAGATGACCTGTTCCTTTCTAAAGGTGTCTCACTTGAATCTTAAGTATATCTCATATTTTGCATGGTACTACGGTTTCTACATAATCAAGAGAGGGCCTTCCTATCTAATTGCCTCCCTTTCTCTCCCGCTTACCCTTCTATTCATGGTCACAATTTTATCTCATGGGGCGCTGGTAAGCTATGCCCTTATAGGAGGATTTGTATCTATAATAGCATCAAACTGCATAAATGGTGCCGCAGACGCAGCCTTTTTCAGACTGCAGATAAAAATACAGGATCTCTATGTCCCAACAAAAATAACCCCGGACGATTATATGCTGGGTTTGACACTCAGCTATCTTGTTTTTTCACTTCCAGGAATAGTACTATATGCAATACTCGGGATTTATTTCAAAATATTCACCCTTGCTTCTATAATTCCTATAGTACTTGTTCTGATAGCAGTAACAATCTCAGTATCTAATATAGCTTTCATAATAGCAGGGATATTGAAACACATAAGAAATGTGTGGGGTATAACTGCAGTTCTGTCAATAGTGATGACAGTTTTACCTCCAACCTTTTACCCATACACATTCCTTCCAAAATGGGTTCTCTACGTTCTTTCAATCTCGCCTGTAACTCCATCCGCGGTAATTCTTCAGGGAGTCCTGGGACTTGAGCCTATGATATGGAATATGGTTTTCATTTTGCTTGCAGAAACTGTCGCCCTCCTGTTCCTTGGAAGAAGGTTCATCAGATGGAGGGAATGAATTTATGATGGTATCCAGATCTGATAGCAAGAAAAATAAGGAAAAAGATTTATTTCCTTTTACTATAGTTATCTTATGAAACTTAATTATGATTATATATTTAAAGAAGTAAAGAGGATAGTTAGAAAGCATGTTAAAAAAGATAGGCCAGTTGGCCTAGCCATATCGTATTTTGACCCAGGTGTAGGTGCGTATTGGGTTTCTGGAGGTAATTACATAGTGCTTAATGGAAACCTGATCTCAGCAATGGATGCATGGGGCAGAGGGCAGACTGAAAAGGAGGCGCTCGTGAAAGTTTTGCTCACCCATGAATACATCCATTCTCTGGGCTACGAAGATGAAATGGGAACAAGAAAAATGGCAAGACAAATCATGGAGAAAGAAATAGGGAAAGGAAGTCTGGAATATGAGCTGTCAGATAAGGGCCCATGGGAAGTATTCCCCTTTCTTGCATCTTATTCCTTTAATTCAGACGGTAAAATTCAAATCATAGGTAACTTTGATTCAGATGACACAGATTATATTGTATAACAATGTTGATAGCGATAAGTTTTTCTTGAAAAATATATAGGTGTTTTGCCGGGCTGGCCGGGAGGATAGGCGTCTCCTACCACCCGAAACCGTCTATACGCGGGGGCGACAGCCGGTAAAGGAGGCAACTGTCATCAGACATGCCCCCGAGATCCGATGAGGTTCTGTCCCTTCGGATCCGAGTACTGTGTGCTATTTCCGGAGGGAAACGGCATGCAGCTTATCACGGGAATCCGCCAGGACCGGAAGGGAGCAACGGTTACGTGGACTTTGGATGCTGAAGGGGGAACGGAGCTAAGGGTCGAGGGGGGAAAGTGCCTGAATGACTGTCCTTCGATACCGGTGGCCCGGCTTTAAGTTTAAATATAAATTTAAATTGCATATTCGTTGAAAAAACAGAAGATAATTCATGATGCCATCTATGGGAGCATAAAGTTGGATGATGAGGTATCGGATTTAATATCTGCAAAGGAATTCCAAAAGCTGAATTCAGTGAAGCAGCTAGGTTTTTCATATCTTGTTTTCCCTGGAGCAACACACTCAAGGTTTGAACACTCACTTGGGACTCATTATCTAGCAGGGGAAGCGGCCAGAAATGTTGATATGGACGACGATGCGATAAGTGCGGTTTCACTTGCAGGTTTGCTGCATGATATAGGGCACGGGCCGTTCTCTCACACTCTTGAAGATTCTATGGTTAAATTATTCAGGAAGGATCATCTACAACTTTCCATCGACATAATATCAGGAAAAATAGGTAGCGGAGAAATATCAGAGATACTTGGTGATGAAAGGAAAAAGATTATCAGCATATTGCAGGGAAAAGGGGGGATAATGAGCAGGTTGATCTCTGGAAACGGGGATATGGATCAGATAGATTATCTGGCCAGGGACTCATACTATACGGGAGTAGCCCTTGGGATGGTGGACAGCTCAAGATTATTGAATACTATAACAATAGAGGACGGGACATTCTGCGTGATGGAAAAGGGTCTACCAGCAATGGAAGGTTTGATGGTTGCCAGAATGCTGATGTATAGAAGTGTCTACAGGCACAGAACATCACTTGTAGCATCAGTTCTTGCAAATGATGCTCTGGAAACTTTATCACCATCACTCGAGGAATTTATAGAATGGAATGACTGTGATTTCATTGGGGAATTGAAAAATAATGAAAATACCATCAAGACATATGAAATGTTAAAATTCAGAAAGCTGCCGTCAGGTTTGACCCTTGATGTTGATGAAAATCAATTTCAGGATATTGCCCAAGATCTAGATGGACAAGTGATAACATCCAAATATTTCAAATCCCCATATAAGAAGGAAGTCATAAACATTCTTGACCAGGACGGTCTCAGGCCAATAACTGAAATTTCTGGCATAATGGAATATCTTGAAAAGGAACTCCATGGATTGGGGTTGCTTGTTTTCAATAGGAATGATGGGGAAAGAATAAAGGAATATCTAAAGAGCAAAGGAATCAAATACCAATAGGAAATGATTTAAGGACACTAGGAATGATGTCTCCGTGTTGAAACCAATAGGTTCAAAGGCAAATGAAATTGTCCAGAAGGACACACTTAATTATTTCTCATATCCAGATAAGGAACTTTACCTGTGCTTTCTCCCTGAAATGACAGGACAGGATGAAAACATGCTCATAAATTCAGTGAATAACTTTCTTATATTGATTTATCCCATGGGGGAAGAATTCTCGGAAAGAATATTATCAAGCAAGGGAATTGTTGAGAGAATGGAAAGAAGGCACTCAAAGCTTGTTATGTATGACGATGAGATGAAGAAATTTCCATACCACTCTTTCCTGAAATTGATGGAAATAAGGGAGCACATAATTTATCTGTTGCACTGGGCATACATTCAGAAAAGTGATCTTTTCCTTGGAAGGGATGCGCTAGGAGCCTCATTTTCAAAGATAAAATATGACCCCCTTACGACAGTCGAAAATATTAGGACTTCGCCATGGTACAGAGATGGGAAGGAAGAGATATTCTCATTCTCAAAATATGAGGTAGGAAATAAGATTAACCCTGACCTCAATGAAATACTTGTGGTTACTTTCAAGGAATAGGCAAAGAAAAATAAATTAAGCCATAGTGACTATTGTATTATGAATGCCGAAAAATTGTTTGACATGAACCAGAATGTTGAAAGTATTTTAATTTTCAATGGCGGAGAAGCGACTGTGGATTCTTCATTTTTCTATTTCACTCAACTTACAAGGGGATTATTCGAAGGCTCATATGTATTTCTCACAAGGAAGAACCTGAAGGTAATCACCAGCCAACTGGAAGAGCAGACTGCCAAATCCGAGGACCTTGATGTACTCGTATTCTCATCAAACAAGGAAAAGAACGCAATCCTGAAGGAGCTTACAGAAGATATGACGTTCATTGGGCTCAACTATTCCGGACTTACATACAAGGATTTCCTAAATCTGAAGGAAATATTGCCTGACAAGGAATTCATAGATGTTGGAGACTCAATAATGAATCTGAGGCAGATCAAAACCGAAAGGGAGATCAGCAAAATCAGGGAGGCTGCAAAAATTGTTTCTGAAGTTGCAGAGGTAATTCCAGACAAACTAAAGGAGGGAATGACCGAGAATGAGCTAGCAGCACTGGTAAATTACGAGATGATGAAGAAGGGGGCATCTTCCCCCAGTTTCGACACAATAGCTGCATTCGGGCCTGATACAGCTGAACCCCATTTCACCGGTGGTGTCAGAAAACTCAAAAAAGGTGATGTTGTTCTGATAGACTTTGGGGCCAGGTATGAAAGGTACTGTTCAGATATGACAAGAACATTTTTCTTTGGAAAACCGGACAAGGAAATGATGGATGTATACAATACAGTCCTGCAGGCACAGCTTGCCGGCATAAAGGCAGTATCTGAAGGTAAGAATGGGAAGGAAGTTGACAGGGAGGCAAGGAAAATAATCGACTCATCAAGATTCAGCGGTAGATTCATTCACAGCCTAGGACACGGTGTAGGCCTGAACGTTCACGATCATCCCGCTCTTTCACCAAGCTACGATTTCTTCCTAAAGGAAAACATGGTTGTTACGGTGGAGCCTGGTATTTATCTCACAGGCAAGGGAGGGGTCAGGATAGAGGATGATGTTGTTGTTAAGAAGGACGGTTGCGAAGTCCTTACAACAGCGCCTAAAGAACTCCAAGTAATATGAATGATGACTTGTTACCAAGGTATCCCTTTCTTCGTGAGGGGCTGAAGGATTTCTTCAGGGAGAGCAAATCACTTGCAGATTTTCTTAAGGAGAATAAGTCACTCCTTAAGGAGGTTTCAGAGGATATCCTTTCCTTGGTCAATTCAAAGAATATAGCATTTGAATGGAAAACTGAGGAAAGGGTGAAGAAATACATTCTGGCGAAGATATTGCTCACATACATAAGGGATTACTTTGTTTCAGCAAAATATGCAATAAAAGAAAGGAACGTACTTTATGAAAATCTCAAGCTGGAGAAGGATGACAGGGTGATAATTAAAATAGGCATGGAACTGGGAATAAATATGCAATTGAAAAATGGAAGATTCCTAATACCAATTCCCTCGTTTCTAAGGAATGCTGTGGTTTTCAATGACAAGGAACTCAAGTTATGCAATCAAGAGATGTCCGGAGGGAATGTGATTGCTAGTAGGGAGATAACATCGAAGATTCTGAGAGAGGCATTCTACAGAAAATATATGAGAGAAGTAAATGAATTATCGGAATTTCCAGATGAAGTATCCGCTATATTAAAGGAATATGCTGATCCTATTTTGATACGAGGAGAACAGATAAAGCAGGAAAGAGCAAATCTCGGCCCCCTTAATAAGAATGCGTTCCCACCATGCCTTTCAATGATAATTTCGCAGATGGAGAAGGGTGCTAACGTTTCACATCCCGCAAGATTCTACCTGGTGACATTCCTTCACAGGATAGGCCTTCCCAATGAAGAGATAATGAAATATTTTGGAGAAGTCCCGGATTATGTGGAGAAGATGACAAAATACCAGGTGGAGCATATAACTGGAAAAGGGAGGGGAAGGGAATACAGCGTACCATCATGCCAGACCCTCGGATCCCTTGGCCTGTGCTACAGGGAAAGCGATGAGCTGTGCAGAACTGGCAAGATAAATCATCCGCTCCAGTACTACAGGATTAAGAATTCAAGAAATAGACCTGTAGACAACAGAAGACCTGTAAACGGAGTTGATGATTCCAGCGATTCCAAGAAAGAGTAATACCCATGCTGTTATGTAGAACCCGAAAATCTTACCTGTGAAAATCTGAACAATAATTGTAATCATAATTATGACAAGTCTGTCCGCCCTGCCTGGAAAACCACCATAGAGCCTCTTCATACCTATTGCCTGTGCCTGAGTTCCGACATAGCTTGTCAGGAAAGTCCCGGCTATTGCAAGCGTCCCGAAATAAATGTTCCCGTAGAAGCTGACTGCCATTGCAAAAAGTATTATGAGATCGACATACCGATCAAAAAGGTGGTCAAGAAAATCACCCTTGAGACTCGACTTGTTGAACATCCTAGCCACGGCACCGTCCAGAGCGTCTAGGTATGCAGATATCAGAAGTACTACAAAGGAAAAAAGAAGGAACCGAAAGTAGAATAGTATGGCAAATAAGAATGATAAGACAAGAGATAGTGTTGTAATTGTATCTGGATTCATAAATCCAAGTCTTGTAGCGACTGGATTTATCAGAACAGATGCCTTTGACCTTCCCTTGTCTAATACCATAGCAGTATCTCCTCAGACAGATCTATATTATCACAGTATCTTTTTCCGCCATTTATAATATCCAAGACCTTATTAACAGTTTCATCCAAGTCTTCATTCAAAATTTCTGACACATTTCCAGGATGGATTTCCTCTGCTTCATATCCTATAAGGTCTATTGCCTCTGCCTCCACATTGTCCATTATTTTCTCATTGCTGTAACCCCTTAATTTCAGTCTTCTCTCGATATCCTTGAGATGGCTCCTCAGAACAATGACATAGTCACATTTCATGTAATGTGAAAGGTGTCCTGCAATTATACCCTCAAAATGAATATTCTTCAGGCAGTCAGTATCTATTACCCTTTCTCCGTCCTCAATTCCGATCTCGCACTCCGCTGATAAATCATTGAGTTCTGAGCATTTGAATCCCTTGTCTTTCAGGGCTGAAATAACAGAAGATTTTCCTGTTCCGGGTGTACCTGAGATACAGATCATTTTATCACCCCAAGTTTAAGGGGTCTTGCAAGGTGTCTCCTTGCAATAATCGGGACTTCGTAATAACCAGATTCTATTTCCCTTTCAATTTTTGTCGCAACACCTTCTCCCCTGGTACCGCATTTTCTGCATCTGTATCCTTTCCCCTTCCCAACACTCTCCATCTTTGAACCGCAATTATGGCATAAAGGTGGATTTATCTCTATGATGGTAGCTTCCCTGATAAGCTGAAATTTTTCAATATTTATGTATCCCTCCTTTGTGATCCCCCCATATACCTTCACTTCATCTCCCTTTCTGAGTTTCAATACAGTATTCCTGAATTCCTTTGTAGGCTCCATGGCAACAGCCTTAATGAATCCAGTGCCATCAGACATTTCAAATGAGGCAACCCCTCCCCTGTTCATCTGAGGTTCAGAGGTTATCCACCCCCTTATTATTGAGGAATGGTATAGCTGCGATGAGCCAATCTTCCTTTCTTCTAAATGATCGTCTGTGCCCTGATTCGTCTTGAAAATTATGTACGAGAAATAAGGTTCACTCTTGACTTTTTTTAAGGCTGAAAAGAGGGGTGCGGTACTTATACTTCTTATACCAAAGAGCACGGGAGTCTTGGTGGTCGGTCTTATTGCATTATACTTGTTCCTGAAGTCGTAATTGTCAAAAGTTTCAGGAATTTCAGTCTCTATGGCCCTGGAACTTTCTTCATCAACATAATGAGGTCCATTCCATTTATCCCTTTCAAGATATGATATCAGCTCATAGGTATAATTGATACCTGGCCAGGAATTTGCAGCGTTTGCCCCTACTACTCCATAATCACCATTTATGGTATTCACCGATCCATGAATCCTATTCTTCACCTCCCTGAAATCAACAAAATTTCTGACCGCATCCCAGTAATAATTTTCAGATTCCTTTTCCTTTGCTATAATCAGGGCAGGGTTTGTTTTTTCTTCCTTCGGTGCAAATTTTTCAATTATTTTTAGTATGTCTATATCAATTTCTTCCTCTGTGTAACTGCTGTAAGAGAATACTGGTTCATCATAGATTTTTCCTATTTCGGCCTTCTCTCCGGATCCCCTTCCGAGCAACATGGAAATAGCTGCATTCCCCCTGGTTTTCAAAGGTATATTGGGGTTGAGTCTTACCAAGTTTGGATAGCCAATCAAATCCAGATTAGTCTCTCTTAGAATTTCAATTGTAAGGTATGTAGTGCACATCTCCCTTGAGGAATCAGTATCATCGAAACCCACAAGGGGCATTACTTTCCGAACCTCCTGTTCCTCCTCTGATAATCCCTGATTGCTTTCAGCAGGTCAAGTCTTGTCATTTCAGGCCAATATACATCCATAAAATACAGTTCAGAATACGCAGATTGCCAAAGAAGGAAGTTGCTTATTCTTTCCTCCCCAGAAGTCCTTATTACAAGATCTGGGTCCTGGATCTCACCCGTGTAAAGATATCTCTGCATCACATAATCATCAATATTCTCTGGACTCAGCTTTCCATTCTTAACATCATTGGCCATCTTTCTTATAGCATCAAGTATCTCCTCCCTGCCTCCATATGCAATTGCAACATTCAACAGGAAATTATCATAATCCTTGGTGAATTCCTCAGCCCGCCTTGCAGCCTCCCTTACAAATTCAGGAAGGAGGTCTATCTTTCCTATCATCCTAATTTTAATCCTGTTCCTGGTCACCCTTTCATCCTTTATTATATTGTTGAAACTGTTCGCATATAGATTCATCAGGTATTCAATTTCTTCAGCATCACGGGAGAAGTTCTCCGTAGAAAATGCATAAACTGTGACTATTTTTATTCCGATGTCAAAGCACCAATCCAGAAACTCCTCCAATTTTTTCTTGCCCATTTCGTGACCTTCATTTGCTGACATCTTCAGTTCATGGGCGAATCTTCTGTTACCGTCCATTATGACGGCAACATGAGTCGGGAGCTTAGATTTCTTTATAGTTTCAAGCATATTTTCTTCATATCTCTGCCTTATGGAATTAAAAATTGAATCTATTACTCCCTGTTTTGGCATGATCTATACCTGATCAATTCATTGGAATTAATTTTTTATATTCTCCTGAGGAGGTAGTAGAACAGGGAAGAGGATGGAGAATAACCGTGCACTTCCCTCCTCTCAAGAATATCCACGTCGATAAATGGTAACGATGAATCCCTTTTATCAATCAGAAAATAATGTATGATGGTACCTGAGGAAAATCCTTCTATAATTTCCTTGGAAATATCTATAGGTTGAGTCGGATTGTTCATAATTATCTGATCAGCATTCCTGAAACATGAGGATATGGCGTTGCTGTCAGTCACAGCATAATTTCCTTTCACTCCATTTATTTCAAAATTATACTTTAGAAGATTGATTGCAATAGAATTGATGTCGAATGAATATGTTTTCACACCTTTCTTGAGGAGGATTATGGATATTGGTCCAACACCAGCGTACATATCAACAACATTGTTATGCTCATATCTGAGGACATTGGAAAGAAGCCTCTCCCTTATCCCACCGAGTCTCGGAGAAAAATAAGCCTTTTCTATATTTACGAGAAGTCTTATCCCATTCTCCTTATGTATTCCTTCTGGGGGGCCGATTCCATATATTCTTGTAACATCTCTTTTCCTTTCATTTCCTATAACTCCCCTATCGAGGAACACAGCCCTGGGATTCTGTTTATTTATTATCTCATCAGCTATCCTCTCCCATCCATCTCTCTCCTTCACGACAAAAAAATCAGCTATCCTCTCATAACTGCCAACCTGTTCCATGCGATTTACAACAATTTTTTCAAAATCTCCCATTTCATCTCCATCTTTGCAAGGTATGAGAACATAGTCCCCATCCCTCTTGATTCTGTAACCCTTCAATAGTTCTCCCCTTTCTTTGAGTAAATATATGTATTTTTCAGCATCCCTTGAAGGAACCCTCTTGAAAGGTATCATTAGGGTAAAATGTATTAATGAAAATTAACTTTAGGTTATTGTGTTTTGTCCTAAATGCGGGTCCATGATGTTTCCCAAAAATGGGAAATGGGTATGCAGAAAATGTGGGTATGAGATGGATATCAAGCAGGAAGAAAAGAAGAGCATAATTGAGAAGGGTAAAAAGAAGGAGCTTATTGTGGTCAAGAAGGACGAGATGAACCTTCCAATTGACAAGAATGCCCAATGCCCAAAATGTGGAAATATAGGAGCCTACTGGGAAACTGCACAGACAAGAGCCGCAGATGAACCGGAAACAAGGTTCTACATATGCACCAAGTGCGGTTACAGGTGGCGTGAATATTAACCGAATCCAATGACATCTTTCTTTTTTTGAATATTAGGCATGGGAATTGGCGGAGGTAGTCTGAGGTCCCTCGCTATCATTATTGTTTCGACTATTGATGAAGTGAAAATTGCACCCTGTATTTCAGCGGCAGCAGAGTCAGGCAGATTCTTATCCTTCTTCCACCTCAATTCTATATCATCCGCTCCTGAATACAATATTGAGCCTTCAATTGTTATGTTTCCAAGAGTTGAAAATGTGGAAATGAATTTATAGAAAATCCTATAAAATTCGGATTCCCTTCTTACATCCAGAATCGAAAGGTTCTGGTCTATTCTTATCTCCTGAGGCCTTGTATCAAGGGGAGCGAATCTCTTTCCATCAATCGAACTAATTTCAAGGTCCTTTATCACATTACTGTAATGAATCATTGCTAAATTCTTTTTCCTTTGCTTTTGAGATAAGATATGTAAAAATCCGGATAATGCTCATATTCTACTGGGTCCTCAAGTCCTGCTTCCATAAATCCTTTTAATCTCAATTTACAGGAATCACACTTTCCGCAGGCTTTTTCTCCTCCGTTGTAACAGGACCATGTCAAATCCAGAGGAACATTCAATCCATGAGCCACTTTTATTATATCTGCTTTTGAAAACCTAAGAAATGGTGCTTCCACCTTGATCGGATTGCCTTCCACTCCCACCTTTGTAGCTAATCTGAAAGTCTCATTTATTGACTCAAAATATTCTGGCCTGCAGTCTGGATACCCTGAATAGTCAATATCATTCGCACCTATGAATATCCTGTTTGCACCTATAGTTTCTGCTAGTCCAAGTGCAATAGACAACAATATGGTATTTCTTGCGGGTACGTATGTTACAGGAATCTCTTTTCCTATGGATTCAACGCTGACATCAGGCACTTCTAAATCAGATGTAAGAGCGCTGCCACCTATAGCTCTAAGATCAAGTTTCATAATCTTGTGGTCCACTCCATAGTATTTAGCAATGCTTTTTGCCGATGAGAGTTCCCTGATGTGTCTCTGGCCGTAGTCAAATGAGATTGCTGTTACCTCATAACCCTTTGACACCACATAACCTAGCATGGTTGAACTGTCTAGACCACCGGATAATAGACTGACCGCTTTATTTCTTCCAGGATGACTTTGCATACTGACCAGGCCCCTCGTGTACCTCTATCTCTATTTCATTGTATCCACCCTTCAAAGAATTCCTAAATTTTTCAAGGATATAGCTGCTTAGGCATTCTGCAGTGCTATCCATTATTGGAAGCAATCTGCATTCTGATGCCGGAAAAGTGTATTCCTTGTCCCTCACTTTGACTGTAATCTTATTATCCCTTTCCTCAATTTTCATCACTTTATTATTTAATGGTATCAATACCCTGTGATCCAGGAAATCAGCTATTTCCTTGAGGGAGGACTTGGCACTAGAAAAATCGAGAAAATAAGAATTTCCGTCCAGCTCACCCCCGATCCTCGCAGAAATAGCATAATCGTGTCCGTGAATTCTATCGCACTTCCATTCTCCTGGTATAAAGTGAGCTGCTGAAAATCTTATGTTGGTGTAATTTCCGTCTATGTAAATTTCCATGACCCGTTATAAAATATAATAGTAAATTTTTTTGGAATAGAAAGAGTAATAAATAATAACTAAATATACCAGTATGACTAAATTATTATATCTAGTATTGAGTGGAGAGGATGCACCGCAGAAATTTGATCTTGCTATAAACACAGCAATGAATCTTGTAGATAATAAGAGAGTTGATGAACTCAAAATACTTTTTTTGGGTCCAAGTGAAGCTTTTGCAGCTAAGGCAACTGGAAACAGAGCTGAGGTAATAAAGAAACTTGCAGAAAAAAAGATAATTGATTCGGCCTGCGTGAACTTTGCAAAAAACATGGGTATTGAAGAAAATCTGAAGCTCCTTGGAATAAATGAAGAACCATTTGGCCAGAGGATATCAGCACTTCTATCACAAGGATATTCAGTCATAACGTTCTGAAAGCATTTCTGCATTGCTCATATCTCCTATAGGAGGTATAAGCAATATTTTTCTGTTTCTGGGGAGTTTATTTTCGAAACCCTTGAATGTGGCAAATATCAAGTCTGAGTAAAAAGAATTCTTTTCTTCAATTCTGGCTTTATTCTCAACATCGGAAAATTCGCATTCTAGCGGTATTTTTGAACCATCTTTAACTAGAACAAGATCAGGCTTTCGACCGTTAATGACAATGTTCTCATAAACCTCATATCCCTTTTCCTTGAAAAAGAAGTAGGAGTAGGTTATAAGATACCTGTGATAAATAGATTCTCTTCCCCTGGGCATCCTTGCTCCCATTTTCCTAAGATAATCATCAGTGGGTAAAATCTTGTCATCTACAAGGCTGACCAGATTGTGGGCAAGAAGTATATGCATGTAGAAAGGGTCTATGTTAGCTGAGGGGAAAGGAATCTGCCCCGAATTGTTGAAATCATAGAAAGTTCTGTCAATCCTGTAATCACTGGTTTCAGGATGCTTTTTTGATGATCCTGTAAAATGGTTGTTATTCCTCGGTATCAAGGCATAGAAGCTGTGGAATGGAGGATTAATGAAATTCTTTCCCAAGCCCCTTATCGTTTTTTCGTCCTCTGGGGATAGCTGGAAAAGAAAAAAATTGTGGGTATTAGTTTTCAGCGCTTCTCTCGTAACAGGATTTATTGATAGTAATGACTGAGTGGCTGCTGTAAGCCATAAACCGAATTTTCTACCTTCATTGACTATTCTTTGTGTCAAGGAAGGCGAGAAAGTCTGAAATTCATCAATGACAAGAACAACATTTTTCATCCTTCCAAGAAGGACATTGTTCCATATTTTATAGAGGAGCATAGTGGCGAATGGCTTAGATATAGCCATGGAAGAATGTTCAGGCGAAAGATCTATGTAAAGAGTTCCTTTGAATCTTGAAATATCATAGAAGTCAATCCTTGATGAAAAGGCGTTCTTCGAAACTTCTCCAGACAGCAAAGGAAGCAGCTTGTTTACCGTCGAGGATATGAAGTCATATCCTTGGTTGAATAGTGAATAGAACTGCAATTTTTCATCACTGTCAAGGGAAGAAGCAAAATCCTTCCTTTTGAGATAGTTCAAAAGAAGTTCGACCATATCAGAAATTGTTGGAAGAACGCTGTATTTGAGCATCAATCTTGGGAGTATAGTGAACACCATTTCTATCCTTGGACCCCAGGTACCATGTGAGAAAATATCCTCATTTGAAAATATGTCCTTGAGTGTAAAAATGACCATGTCTTCATTCATCAATCTTTCCGTACCATTCTTGTAAGGAAGGACTCCCATCATGTTGAACTTCAGGAATCCTATCCCATTCTCCTGAAGTGGCGTAAGGGAAATTATGGATGAATTTCTATTCCTGTATTTCCAGAGTTCTCCGTGCGAGTCAAAAACTATCACAGTTTTCCCGGATGATTCGTAAATATCAATGAGATGTGCAAGCAAGTTTGATTTCCCCGAGCCAGTCTTACCTAAAACCAATGTATGATTTCTTGTAAATTCTTCAGGTATTTTTACTACTCCAGTATTCAGAGGGAGAGAAAAACCCTCCCTATAAGGCCAGTAGTCCATCCTTATCACCCGTAGCTATGAATGTCATCATTTCCTGCTGTGTGACTACAATCCTGTACCCTTTATTCATTGCAAGGGCCTGCCTTCCATCAGTTGAGAGGTACTCCCTTGCTAAGAATGGAAGATATATTCTCATCCTGTAGGGCATTAGATTAATCTTGCTTCCATAAAGCATCTTCCTGTAAGGAACGAATGTTCTGAATTTCTCAGTTTTTATGTAGCATGTATCTCCCAGTTGTGTCATAAGCGCGGTTTCCAAAATAAAAGGAAAAAAAGAATTAAAAAAATATTTAGGGAAGTTTGAGAAGAAAATATTTTCCTCGGGTTCTGGAAAATGATTAACCTCTCTGATCTCCGTGTTCATCTCATTCTTTATATATCTGACTATTTCTTCGCTTCCATTTTTCAGTATGATTGAAAGATACCCATTGTTTCTTATTGCCATTTCAGTTTCCCTACCTATCAGCAAAATAGAAAGCATTCTTGACAGATGCTCTGAATCCCTTGGAATGAGCTGGAAGTAAGATTCCATCAGAAATCACTCTCCAGTGTCCCATTATCGCCAAAAAGCACCAATGCTTCTTCCTTTCTCAGAGGTATCCTTATTTTTCTTCCAGAAAATCTGTACTCCAGGCAATACTCAAACTCTCCCAAAAAGTTTTTATACAATTTTTTCTGTACTCTCATGTAGTTCACCATTTTTTATTTCATTTTAAGCGCCAGAGAGTTTTCGTGCCTTCTTGGAGTCAAAATATTCCCCAATGAAAATTTATGGAAAAAAAGCTTAAATTCCCCGATAAAAAAATCACTACTCCAATGCAGGCATTACGCGCTGCTTTTTACGGAATACTCCGTATCTGACGTATAAAATGAAACATTTGTAAAATAGAAACTTATATTTATATTTAACTCCTAAATCATAACGTGATAATTCGAGGCATTATGAATAATAATAAGCGAAGACGACCTACAAGATTAAATAATTAATATTTAATACTCTTATGATAAAAAATGTCCGGAGATCAAGAACAGAAAGACTGGTTTGCAAGACTAGAGGAAGAACTTGGAAAGAAGGAAAAGCAGGTCATGAAGGACAGCTCCATGACCACAGGTAAGAAGGCTGAATTTAACAAGAAAATTCTGACCGATCTGTGGCTAACCTGGGTCAGATTTAACAAGCAGGACATTCATTTTACAATAGATCCTCCTCCAAATAAATGGCTGGAATTTTCCACCTATCCAGATAAATTCACTTTGAGGAACGACTTCTTTTTTGAGAATGTTAACAATATAGCGTTTAGGGATACTGCGAAGGAAATTGAAAGACTTGGAGACTCCCTTAAAATAATATACAAGAAAGAGGACCAGGAAAAGATAAGCATGATTTTTGAATTCTCCGAAGGAGAGAAATATGACAGGTATACTGGCTGGCACAGATATTTCACCCAGTACATTCTTTACGAGTCACCCATAAAGGATGCGAAACTGGAAGATGTAGAGAATATACTCCTTAGCGTTGTGGCAAAATGGTATGAGAGTCAGCTCAGAAGAGATAGAGATGTGATACTCAAGGAAATAAAGGAGAATTACAAGAAGGGTGAAACATTCATTGAATGATTCCACCGAGCTTCTTTACCTGAAGGGTATAGAAGGTTCATACATAAAGGAAACAGATGTATCAGTAATAGGTTATGAAAACGGAGGGTACATTCTGGACAGGACTATGATGCATTACCAGGGAGGAGGACAACCTGGAGACAAGGGTTACATCATTAATGGGGGGCAAAGGATAAGAATTTACAATGTAATCAAGAAAGGACGCAAGATAATACATCTTTCAATTGACAAAACTGATCTCAGGGAAGGAAAATTAATTGTAAACTGGGAGAGAAGATATAAGATCATGAAGATGCATACGCTTCAGCACGCCCTTTCCTCATATTTTTTCAGCGAAGGGAGCATGACAGTTGAATCTGAAGTGTATCCTTCCTACGGTTATGTTGTCCTTGACAAAGAAATAAAGAAAATTCCCGATGAAGCATATGAAATTTCATCCAGATCTTATCCTCTTAAAAGGTACGATATTTCCAGAGAGAATATGAATCCAGAAACACTGAAGAGATGCAACCTTGAAAAATTGCCGAAATCAATAAGTACAATTTCAATAGTTGAGATAGAGGGGCTTGATATATGTGCCTGCGCAGGTACTCATCTATTAAATACCAACGAAATTGGAGAGTACTGGATAAGAAATACAGGAAAAAAAATTGAATTCGGGCTGTTCTGATCTCAGCTGATGAAAATATCTGATTTGGCCATTATCTGTATACCTTTATCACCTATGGCATAGGGTCTGGCTTTTCTATCGTGGTTCATAAATCTCATCTTTAATATTCTCACAAGGCTTGACTCTTCCCCATTTCTGTCATTATATATGTGCTGAAGTGAAATGACACCGTCCACAATAAATTCTGCAAATTTTTCTCTGCTTGTGTATGGCTGGCCGACATCTGTTTCAGCGATAAGCAGACTCGTGACATTTAGATCCTTCAAAGATTCCGATAGATTCATTATTATATTCCTCCTAAGGACATCGGAATCTGCTGCCATCATCATTATGGATATGCTGTCAATCACAACCCTTGAGACATTCTCTTCCTCTATGCCTTTCTTGAAATTATCCTTCAGCTTGAGCATTTCCACAAATTCAACTGCACCGGGATTCATCATTATCAAGTTATTATCCAAGAATGGTTCAAGATCCATGCCATATTGTTTCGATGCTTTCAGTATGCTTTCCTTTCTTTCCTCCAGGGAGAAATATGCTACCCTTTCCCCTTTTTTAAGGCCTGCATAAATAAAATGCATCCCGAGAGTAGTTTTTCCTGCCCCATAACTTCCAAGTATTAGCACTGAGCTTCCCGAGGGAATACCGCCACCAAGCATTGTATTGAGACCATCTATTCCAGAATCTACTAGTTCCATCATTTCACCTTCGTGGTATTCAAAACCACCATTCCAGACTTATAATCAAAATCAGTGTCGAATCTTTCTATCCTCTCCTGCTCTATTCTTGGCAGAACACCTATGAATTTTGGAATGAACATGAATCTTTTCCTCCTGCTAAACCTGTCGCTAGTATTCCATCTGAATATCATTGTGCCGTCAAATATATCCATAAGGATATTTTCATTTTCCCTTGTTGTGATATCTGCTGTCATCAGAGCATAGAGAAGTGAATCCCATTTCTTCGTAGCCCTTGAAATTCCCCTTGATAGGTCGAATATCATCTTATCATCGAATATTTTTGACGTTATCATATCTGTTATGGAATCCAGAATGATCATTTTCCCCTTTGCTTCCTTTTCAAGTGAAGAAACAAGGGATGTCATGAGGTCCTCCTTCTCCCTCAGATGGGTCCCTCCTATCCATGAATAAGGAATCTGTGTCTTTGAGTAATATATTGAGGAAAAATCAATTATCTTTATCTTTTTAATTAAATTCCTAACCATATCATCTTCCATTGTTAGTTGAAGTTGCCTTATTATTTCAGATTCTGGCCGGGAAAGGGTGATGTATATTATACCATCAAGTATATTCACATCCTTGTTCTCAAGTTCCCTTGGGATTATACCTTCCATTGCTCTTGATAGTTTCGCGGCGGATGTGAATGCGAATTCATAATTTCCTGCTCCTGGCTCTCCCAGGAGAAGTATAGAGGAGCCAGATGGAACCCCCCCATTCATTATTGTATCGAGTGAAGAAACGAACGTAGGTATATTCATGGTTTTGCTCCCAGCTCATCCACTGACTTCTTTATAGCATCGTCGCTATTCAACTTATAATTCCATCCATAGGATTTAGCCTTGCTTATGTCAAGGGACATAACCTTTATATCTCCAGGCCACCCTCCTCCATTTGGTCCTCCCATCAATTTAATCTTTGCACCCGGAGAATATTTATCTATGACAAATTTTGCAATATCTAGGACTGATGTTCTTCCATCTGTCCCTATATTGAACAGGCCATCATCTTTCCCATGAAGGAATGTCATCGCATCAATGCAGTCATCCACGTAAATATAGGATTTTGATTGTGTACCATCGCCAAGAACCTCCAAAACTGCACTGTTTTTCTTGAGCTTATTAATGAAATCATATATCACTCCATGAGTACCTTTCCTGCCGACTACATTCGCAAATCTGAAAATGCTGGATTTAAAATTGTACAAGTTTGAATAGCTGAATATGAACCCTTCTGCAGCTAGTTTTGAGGCACCATAGTGTGATACAGGTTTAAGAGGGCCATAATTTTCAGGTGTCGGCATAATTGACGGTATTCCATAGACTGTTGAAGAAGATGAAAATATCATTTCCCTGACATCAGATGCTCTCATTGCCTCAAGAACGGAATACGTTGCCTTGGCATTTTCCCTGAAATCTATATCTGTGTTACCGTATCCAAGCCTGACATCCGGATTTGCGCTCAGATGAACAACCAGATCAGCCCCCTTTATAATCTTTGCAAAATTTTCCGTATTGTTAACATCCTCCTTTATGAATTTGAAATTTTTATTATTTAACAATGAAGTTATATTTTCCTTATTTCCCCATGATAAATTATCGACGCCTATAACATCATTCTCTTTTACAAGAATTTCTGCCATATTGGAGCCTATGAAGCCTGCAACTCCTGTGATGACTATCTTTTTATCCCTCATATTCATAAATAATACTCACAATTTAATAATTTGCCAATAACTTTTAAGGAATTCCCATTCTCAAACATTTTCATTAGAACCTTCCAATCCACACATCATGAGGAATTTATCTAAAATCCTGGCAGTCATGCCCCATACGGTACCATGATCTATGATATATGCACTCCCATCATCATCTTTTATTTTCCCTTTTATCAACTTGGATAGTTTAATCCATCCAAGAAATTCAGTTTCTGTCGAATTTATTAGGTTGATTTCTTTCTCATTATCAATTTCAAATACGTAGACAATCACCATCATGTCACTCTTGTTTCTCGGGGAGAAGGGACCGAAGTATCCGATGTAATTATCTCCATGCAATCTAATTCCTGTTTCCTCAAATGCTTCCCTTATTGCAGTGTTGTAAAGAGTTGAGTCTGATCTCTCGTAATGACCGCCTGGCAAAGCAAATTGCCCTGCCCAGGGATCATTCAAGGAACTGTTTCTTCTTTCCAGCAATATCTCATCATTCTGTATTATAATAGAAACAGCAGCATACTGATAATGATTCCATAATTCAACATCATCCCTCTTCAGCGCTTCTCTTAAAGGGGAAGTATCACACACACTATCTCCAATATAAATTAGTATAAAAAACAGATGACTAAGGATTTATTCATATCTTTCATATCTGAATTATGATAATTGCAGAGGTTACCTTTACGCCTATAGGGAAAGGTGAATCGGTAGGGGATTATGTTATAGAAGCTCTAAAAACTTTTAGGAAAATCGGTATAAAATTCACGCCTAACAGTATGGGGACTGTGATAGAAGCGGATTCAATAGAGGATATTTTTAATGCCGTGAAGGAAGCTGAGGAATCAATAATTAAGATGGGTGTCAAAAGACTTGATACAATCCTGAAGATAGATCATAGAATTGATAAGTATAACTCATCAGAGAAAAAATTGAAACGAATCTCAGAATTTGTGAATAAATAATCGTATTATAGGAGGTAATGGAAATGAATGATTCTTTAATATTCGTGGTTGTTCTGATAATTCTGCTGATAGGAGCCGGTTACTTCTATTTCAGGAACAGGGAAGGTTTCTGAGATAATAGTAATTTATTTATGGATATATGTATTACCTAAATCATGAATAATCCGCACGGAAATGGATGGCATCACGGGATGCATCATATGAGAAGGGTTAATTTATTGAACACAAAGGAAATCATAGATTTCTTGGATATAAAAGAGGGAGAAAAGGTAATAGATCTCGGGGGAGGGGATGGTTTCTTCACAAAAGAAATATTTGCAAGAACCAAGGATGTATCCATAATAGATGCCTATGATGGAAATTTCAATGAGCTTCAGTCAATGGGCATAAAAACCATCAAGGGAGACATATGCAAATATGACACAGATCAGTATGACCTTGTATACATATCAAACGTCTATCACGATATAGTTCATTCCTGCAAAGAATCCATTATGAAAAATTTACCCAAAATTGCAAAGAAGAGAGTAGCTATTCTTGATTTCAAACCTGAGATTACAACTTTTGGGCCTCCATCATGGCTAAAAATTTCAAGAGAACAAGTCATAAAGGATTTTGAGGCGATGGGCTTCCATCTTATAAAGGAAAGGGATCTCAAAACGCATTATCTTCTTATGTTTGAAAAGTAAGGATGAGAATGAAGACCAAATCCAATCTGATAAACATAATTTCAGCAAGGGTTCTCCTTAGCTTCAGCTACGGATTCCTCAATATTTTATTGAGTCTTTATCTACATTCTATAGGTTACACCCTTCTTCAGATTGGATTGATACTTGGCGCAGCTATAATAATAAATGCAGTGTTGGCCTTCCTTCTCTCCATGATTGCTGACCACTATGGCCGGAAATTAATTCTTATTTTATTGTTTGTGCTGTTCGCAATCTCTGCTTCACTTTTTCTTTATACAAGGGACGTAATTTTATTATCAGTCCTTAGCGGTCTTGGAGGATTTACAGGATCTGGCGGAGGACCTATTGGTTCAGGTGGTCCTTTCGGAGCAATCCAAACCGCCCTAATAACTGAATTCACTGAAAGAAAAAATTTTTCCAAAATATTATCAATTGCATCCGTTCTAGGGATGCTGGCTTCAAGTGCAGGGGCATTCCTTGTGGATGGGGCTGAAATAGCAAAAATTAATGTATATTCTCTTTTCTACCTTGCTGGTATTCTTGGTATAATAGGAGCTGCTGTAAGCATAATGCTGACAGACAACGGAATCAGAAGCAAGCATCTTCTCCCAAAGGTCTCGTGGAAAAATATAATAAAATTATCAATCCCAACTATTCCGAATGGAATAGGGGGAGGATTTGTGGCACCTATATTTTCACTGTGGTTTCACCTGAAATTCGGATTAACCTCTGGCCAGATTGGAATTATTTTTGGTGCGTCAAATCTTTTCACTATACTTATGATGTATATACTTCCGAGATTTGTAACTCCCAGCAAGGAGTTGAAGACAATAATTGGGACGAGAATATTATCATCTCTCACGTTGATTTTAATGGCTTTCACTCCTCTTCTGTACCTGACAACAACTCTTTTTGTGCTGAGAAATGGAATGCAGATGGGAGCTATTCCCATAAGACAGTCATTTTCCATGGGCATAGTTGATGAGTCTGAAAGGGCGACATCATCCGGTACCACATCAATGGTGAGAACTGGTTTTTCATCGGTTTCCCCGCCAATTGCCGGAAATCTGATATCAATGAACATTGATTATCCTCCGCTAATAGGGGGTGTAATAACAATGGTCGATCCTTTCCTTTACTATTTCCTATTTAGGAAAAGTTTCCGGCTGAAAGGATAGTATTCACAGAAATTAAAATTTCAGGCATTGAAAACCAATGCCAGATTTAGGCAATATTTATATTGTTATTTACTTTGATATCCTGGTGATTTAATTGGAAAATTTTCTCCTGACTGATGATGAAAGAAATTTCAGGGATGAGGTAAGAAAGGTTGTCAAAGACATACCACACGAACTCATAAGGGATATAGAATCTGAAAAGGTAAAATTCCCAAGAGAATTCATAGATTTTATTGCGAATAAAAAAATTGCAGGCGCAAGATTTCCAGAAAAATATGGGGGAAGGGGAAAAGGCTGGGTTGCCGAGATGTCAGGTATTGAAGAGATGGGTTATCTGGGTTTCACACTAAGCTGTATGTATTCACTTGGTTCCATAGTTGGTGAACCAATATACCGATACGGGACTGAAGAGCTGAAAAAAGAATATCTTAGTGGAATAACCACCGGAAAGAAATATGGCGCAGAAGCAATTACGGAACCCTCTGGTGGTTCTGATTTATTCGGTATGATGCACACGAAGGCTGAAAAAAAGGGAAACAAATTCATACTAAATGGACAGAAGAGGTTCATTGTTGGCGGACAGGGAGCGGATTTTTTTGTTACTTATGCTTTGACTGACACAAATGCTAAACCAAGGTCAAAGGGAGTCAGCGCCTTTATAATTGACAGGGAAACCCCAGGTTTGAAAGTGGAAACAATATATGGTCTAATGGGAAATAAGGGTGGAGGAACAGCAAGGATAATGTTCAAGGACGCTGAGGTACCGGAGGAAAATATTCTTGGAGAGTTAAATGGAGGCTATGACATATTCAACAGGATGATGATACCTGAGAGATTAACAACGGCAGCAGGTTCAGTTGGGGTTGCAACTGCAGCAATGGAGATAGCAACAAAATATTCACTGAACAGGGAAGCATTCGGGACAAAATTAGTTGAACATGAAGGTGTGAATTTCAAGATTGCAGAGAGCATGACAGCAATTACATCAGCTTCTTCACTAGTTTACACAGCTGCCAGGGCTGCTGAAGAACTGGACAGAGGAAGTATACAGGCTTCATCTGTGAGGAAGTTGATATCTATGGCAAAGCTCTATTCCACCGAGGCAATGTGGTCTTCCGTCAATAATGCAATGCAGATAATGGGTGGGATAGGCTATACAACGGTATACCCGGTGGAAAGACTTCTGCGCGATTCAAGGCTGGGTTTAATATGGACAGGAACAAGTGAAGTTATGAAGCTCATAATTCAGCACGAATATCTAAGGGAATTCAAATCAGATGGTTACCTATCATCTAAAAGGAATGTTGAATTGGATGCCCTTGACTTCCAGTTGGAGGAAGAAAAAGTGTTCAAATGAAATACAATATTATTTTATTATTAAATTTAAAATGAGGAAAACAAAGAGAATAAATGGGACGGGAATATTGTACAATTTGAATTGAGTATCTGAATCATAATTTTTCCATGTAAATATTTCAATGATTATTATAATGGAAACTGCCGATGATGCAATCACAAGCAAGAAATTGCCAATGGAAAATATAAATAGAAACAGCAGAGCTATTATATAATTTATGGCAAGGGGCATCGTTATTCTTCCCTTAAAAATGACAGGAAGAGATTTAATTCCCTCAGTTGAATCAAACAAATAGTCCTGGTACTGATAAAGAATATCAAATCCGGCAATCCACAGGGATATGAAAATCATAAAGAAATAAAATTTAGGATTTATAGGGAATGAATCCTTGGACGCGATGAATCCTGCAAGCAGTATCGACCCTATTGAAAATCCAAGAACATAATGGCTGATTCCAGATATTTTCTTTGTGATGGGGTACAGATAGAAAAGGAAAAGTATTACTGGTGAAAGAATACCAGCCAAAATATTAAGGGAGAATGCTGAAATAACGAAAAGAACTGAGCTCACTGCAAGAATTATTTTTGCCTCCCTTAGAGTAATCTTACCAGATACAAGCGCCCTTCCTCTTGTCCTTGGATTTTTTGAATCAAGCGGGAGGTCCATTATCCTGTTCATTGTCATCCCCGAAACTCTAGCAAGGGTAGCTGCTATACCAACTATAACGATCACTCTTATTGTGAAAAATCCGCTCAGAACAAGTCCCATATAGGCAAATGGTAGATCAAATATCGTATGCTCTATCTTGATGAATTTTATGATCTCCTTAAGATTAAATGACATATTTTTTCATTTTTTCCCTTATTATTTCATTCTCGTCCATCTCTATCCTTTCAGGCCACTTTCTTCTTATACCCTCACTCATATTCTTTACAGTAGCATCAATTATCATTTTACCCCCTACATCCTGATATATGGAGGAATGATCAAGTGAATCAGTCGGTGCCATTTTTATTATCTCAATATCCCTTGAGGGATCGGTTCGTGTAGCCACTGCCCAGAGTACTTCCTTCCTGTCTGTGACATCTATATCCTCATCAACTACTATCACATATTTGGTAAACATCATCTGTCCAGAGGACAGAATTGCCATTCCCACCTTCCTCCCTTGGCCAGGGAATCTCTTATTTATGGATACGAAAATCACATCATTGAATAGGCCTTCTTCAGGGAGGAAAATATCCTTGATCTCAGGAATCTGGAATTTAAGCACAGGCAAAAATATTCTTTCAATAGCTCTTCCAATTGGCACATCTTCATTCCAGTATTTCCCAACCAGAATAGAATGATATACGAAATTCCTCCTGTGATATATTTTATTCACGTGGAAAACTGGATACAAATCGACCGGTGTATAGTATCCAGTGTGGTCGCCGAATGGTCCCTCCTCCTTGGTCTCATCCGGATCAACAAAACCCTCTAGTACAATCTCTGCATTAGACGGGTATCTTAGATCAACAGTTTCCCCACGAATAACATCCACTTTATTCTCCATCAAATAACCAGCGAATGACATCTCATCAATGCCTTCAGGAAGAGGCGAAATGGATGAAAAAAGGATTGATGGATGTACCCCGATAGCCACAGCAACATCAAGTTTTTTGCCCAATTTCTTTGCCTTCCTGAGATGCATTGCGCCAGTCTTCTGGGTCTGCCAGTGCATTCCTGTGGTTTCGGAGTCATAGACTTGCATCCTGTATGTACCTGCATTATATGTGCCATTCTCAGGGTCTCTTGTAATGACAACAGGAGCGGTTATAAACCTACCTCCGTCCTTTGGCCAGTGCTTGAGAATTGGAATATCATCAAGTGTTATATCGCCACGAATATCTTTGACCGGGCCATTTCCAACCTCATTAACATTGAAATTTTTAAGTTTTGAAAATAATTTAAGGCTGTCCAGTATGCCAGGTTTTGAGTATAACATCTCGAATAGACCTGCAAAATCCTGGGAAATATCCGAAATTCTTCTTTCCATCACATTTTCCAGTCTGCTATAAGTTCCGAAAAGACCAGTTATCACTGAATTTGTATATCCAGAAGGCTTATTGAATAATAAAGCGGGTCCATTCTTCTTCTGGTAATAATTTGAGAGAGCAGAAATCTCAAGGTCTGTCTTGAATTCATCATCTACTTCGCGGATATCATTCATTTTTCTGAGAATCGATACCGATCTCCTAATATCTGACATTCATCCCACTTTTTTAATATCGTGTTCACTTATATAATGATAAATGAAGATCATTGCAATTATCCCGTAGATAGGAAATATTATCAGGATTAGAAAAACAAAATTGAACCCGAAAGCCAATCCGAGTGGAATGAGAGTAAGTGGTGCTATTATGTGACCTGAGCTGCCTATCAGTGAAAATTCCCAGATCCCATTTCCAACCCTTTCCCTTCCGTACACATCAACAGGTGTTGTGTAAATTGGAGAAATAACTAGCGCTTCAGTCATTATGAAAAATATTCCTAAAAGAATCAAGGAATTATCAGGATGGAGATAGAGTAAAAGAAAGCCAGGTATTGATACTGCATAGCCTAAAATTCCAACAGTAACGAGCGAAAGGGAACCATTAATCTTTCTATAAATTAGGTAGGCAATTACGCCTCCTAATATTGTCCCTACGGCACCCCAGTATCCAAAAATGGACATCGCAGTTCCAGTTATTGAAGGGGAATATCTCTCAAGATATAAAGGAATAACGACGGCAAGAGTGAGATTAAAGCCAGCGATTGTCATCCATAGAAATCCATATATCCATGTGAATTTGAATTTGTAGGTGGTATAGGATTCGTTCTTGAAATTATAAATCTTGATGTTCAGTAAATATATGAACGGTATCATGCTTAAGAGTCCTATCAAAGGAATTATGAGAAAAGTCTGATGTAAATTTAAACTTAAGGCGAGAATTGATCCCAAGGTTACTCCTGCAGGGATTCCACTGATTGAAATTGCTGAAGCAAGAGCTCTTTCCCTTTCCTTGAACAAGAATGCATAGGAAATGGAAAATATCTCCATAACAAAACTGGATGAACCCTGAATGAACCTCAATACAAGGAATAATGGAAGGTTATGAACATACGGTGTCACAATAATTGTGAAAATTATTATAAGGAGCATTAAGGAGGTCCATAAAGATGAATTCCTGTGAAACTTCATAATTCTTCCAAGAATTTTTCCAAACGGCATTCCAGCAAAATAAACTAGTGTTATCAAGAATATGAAGGAATCTAAAGACATCTTAGTACTCATTCCTGAGAGAATCAGAGGTGCATAGAATGTAACCGATCCTAAAACGCTAAAAATAATCGCAGTTGTTATAAATCCAGAGATAGGTAATGCAATCCTTTTCCAAGTTTGCATAAAATCAGAATGTTTGAAGATATATATTTTTAAATGCAACACGTTGCAAATAAAAATAATATGACTTATTTAAAAAATAAAAAATCAATTTAAATTATATTAACTATTCAAAATCCTCCAGCATTTTTAATATGTGACCGTGCCAACAGCATGAACAACCCTGTTATGAGTCCCGAGAATATCAAACCAAGCACTCCCCAGACTACCGAATCAAGCATGTAGGCCTGCTGAGTATTTCCCATTTTTAGAAGACTAAGAATACGTCTTAATCTTATCATCATTATTATTGAGAATAGGAACATTATAAGATAGACTATGATTGCAGCATATACACCTATCAATAATGGGGGTTTTATTCCATAGCTGCTTGCGTAAATCGAATTTATATAAGAGATATCTATCGCATCAACTATCACCGCAACTATGAAAAGAATTGTTGCAATTATCGAAAAGATAAATGCTATCAGAATGAATGTTGTGGCAGTTGATAATTCCTGGTTTCTCTGCATTTGGTATGGCGGGTAACCGTATTGGGGAGGCTGAGCCTGCTGTTGCCATTGCTGGTTCGCATTTTGTGGAGTTTGCTGGTAGGGATTTGAATTTGTTGGATTCTGAGTATTTCCTGTGAATGGAGGAGTGGCAGTATTTGTAGAATAAGTTTGGGTTGGGAATGGATTACCACAGGAAGTACAGAACATCGCTTCATCTACGTTTTGAGCTCCGCATTTGGGACAAAACTTCACGTCATAATAATAAAATTTAAAGTATTTAATTTTATCTACTGATATTTTAAAAAATAACATCCCGTTTTATTCTCCATTTATTAAATTGGATTTTAATAATCAAAAGATTTAGACTTTGATTTTTTAATTTTAAATTAAACACATGATAAATATAAATAATGAGTATAACATTACATAATTATGAAATACTGTACAAAATGCGGTGCACAAAATCAGGACGATGCAATCTTCTGCATATCATGTGGAAACAAATTCGATGTCCAAACAAATCAATCTACCTACAGTGGAAATACAAATTCCGGTCAGTATCAGAATATACCTCCAAATCAAGCCTATCCAGGACAAAACGCCCAGAATCCGCAGCAAAATTATGGTTCAAATCAAAATTATCAACCATTCAGTATTGATAATATGTTTTCAAATGATTTCCAAACATCTAAAACACTGGTTCTAATTGCATTCATTTTTTCAATTATAGCATTAGTCTTATTCTTCTTCTCTTTCGTCTCTGATATAGTTAATGCAATTTCAATATCAGCGTCCTACACCTCAGCAGGCATTCCAGCACCATATACAGTCGGTTTATTCTATGCTTATGGTATCATATATATTATAATGTTCCTTATTACCGTAATAGTTTTCCTGCGGGTGAAAAGAATCTATGATCTTTTAAAGGCAGGTAATACTGCGCAGGCTTTTAAAATTAACACAGTAACTTGGGCCATCATTGCAATCATATTTTCTGGAATAATCACAGGAATTATGCTTCTTCTGGCAAGGAATTATATGGAGAAAATTGTTAGTCATTGAGTATTTTATTTTTATATTACTAATAAATATTATCATTCCTTTTATAACTCATAAAAAGTTTATTCTGAAAATGATAAATTTATGAAGAAAGAAGCTCCGAATTATCAGAATTTCCATGAATAATGATATTTCACGTTAACTCATAAATTCGGATTTTGAAAATAATTATTATATTTAATTTTATATTTGAAAATGGGTTTAATTTCTGCAAAAAACATAAATACGATATAAAATATATATAAAAAGTATGCCAGATATTTCAGATTCAAAACTTTCTCCCTATGAAAAGCTTCTCCTTACTCTTCCCGGTTTTAAGGGTTATAAGTACAGAGATATGATAAAGCAGGATGATATGATTGTGAGGAATTCAATAAAAGGAAACCTGTCTAAATTAAGAGAGGCCCTTGAAAGAAAAGAAAATGACATAAGTGAAGCAAATCCCTTTGATTCAATGATTTCAAAATATGAGAAAACAATATCTTTGCTCAGATCATTTATCACAAGTGTTTCAGGGGGACCTACCGGGGCTTACAATTATCATGACAGATTTAAAATTGATGATAGCATCCTTTTCGAGATAGTAAAATATGATTATAATTTAATATCTCAGACCAAGGAATTGTTGAGCGCCCAAAATTCAGACATTGATGAACTATATTCAAAATTATCAAAATTAATGGAAGAATTTTCAGAAAGGGAAAAATTTTTTATTCCGGAAAGCGTAAGATAATCGATTAAAATGACAGCTGGTATAGTTTTCAGAACAGTTGTTAGAACCTTGATGGAGAACGGGCAAGATGCAATGGGTCCAGGGGTCATGATATGGCGGGACCACAATGTAGACATCAGAACAAGATCAAGGATGATAGTGGAATCAAATCAAAAGGCAGTAGTAAGAATTCAGGGTCAGATTCAGCAGGTTTATGAAGCTGGACAGTATGATCTTAACACACCAAACGGCCCTGTAGCTAATGTATTTTCGAGGCTCGGTTACGGAGGAAATGTGCCCTGGACAGTGGAAGCAATATTCTTTTCTACAGCGAGATTTGAGTCGAGGACAAGAGGAGTCTCTCAGACATCGGAGCTGATTCCCTTGGTGTACGAAGTAGCGTATTATTTTCAGATAACTGATCCTATCAAACTGTTGCAAAACGTACAATTGACCGGTCTTTTCTACACAGTAGGAAATCTTTCAGAATATGTGTCTCCAATAATTGATCAATCTGTGTCTCAGATCCTTAACGTTGTATCAGTTAGAGAGCTTTATTCAAATCTGCATAAGCTGAGTGATGCGGTTTCCTCGTCTTTAAGGGAAATACTCTCGGAGATAGGCATAAATCTCATAACAAGTCGAATAATTAGGATCGAACCCGAAGATGAAACAATGAAAAGAATCGTTCAGTTCACTGGAATGGGTATTGATATAAACACTGCAATCAGAGCAAGGCTTGCAGAATTGATGTCTATGAATTCCGATCCAGCAGCAACTAATATGCTTCTTGGGAAACCATATTTCAATATGTATATACTTCCGATGGGTCAATCTTTTAATCCAGAAAGTGTTTCTAATGTTTACGAAAAGGAAGAATCAAGTAGTAACAAAGAGGCTCAGAAACAACAACAATAATTTTTTCATTTTTCATGTATAAATATTATTTAAATCAGCATGCCTATTACCTAAAGAAGCAAATTGATCCCTCATAACCATTTATTCCTGAAAAATGATAAGATAGTCAAATGTTGATTCCCTTTTAAATCATTGAAACTTAAAACTCTTTTTAAAGCAAAAAGGAAAATTTTTAAAAATTAAATTTAAATTTTTTTATTTTAATTTATAACCGCATCTGGCACAGTATATTGCATCTGGTGAGTTTTGCATACCACACGAAGGACAGTATATCGGTGCTTGCATATTTGAAGGATTATATTGGGGCTGATTCGTGTTCATAAATTGTTGGTTGGAACTATTTTGATCCAAATTGCCTGGAGGACTATATTGTGGGATATTCTGGTATTGCATCCCATATTGAGGTACGTTTGGGAATATTTTCCTGGAATAACTGTATGTGATGAAGAACATTATGGCCCATATGAGATTGAACAGTGCTGCTCCCGCATCGATTCCAGTTGAAAATGAGGTATAAACAGATATGTTGTTGGAATTTACCATTTGATAATACATTTTGTTAAGGTTGGTCATCTGGATATATGCCTCCGAAATGAAAATCGCATATGTTATTGCATATATTATCCAAACCAAAATCTTCAGGTTCTTTGGGATAATTGGATAAGAAATAAGTATCAATGAAGCCCCAAGGAATACGTAAGCGATCGACACAAAGAATAAATATGGGTCGGTAGAATTAATGACAGTGGAATACGGCAATGATGTAGAGTTTGTAAGAGTGGACATGAGTGACAGGAGTTTTGTAAGACCTATTATTTCTAGAACTATCATCACTATAATGAAAACTAATGCCATCGATGAAAATTTTCTATAGGAATTTGAAAGGTCTCTGGATCCAATAAATATAACGATCATTCCTACTAGTATCAATATAGTAAGTACTGATCCTAATGTCGGAATAGCACCTCCTAGCAATCCTATTGCCACTAGCAATAGCCCATTTTTGATCTGACTGCCTTTCTTCCTAATCTTCCCCATTGGCTGTTGCATGTTATAATTCATTTTTACCACCCCGTAGAATTACTGAAACAAACAGACCAAGCAAAATTAAAAGAATAAATGAGCCTGTGAGCATTACATTAGGTGAATCCATTGGCGAAATGTTGGAAGGAGAAACGAAGTTATAGAATATGTAAACAGTTTCATTTGAATCATTAATTTTCACTACAATGCTGGATTTCTGAGGTTTGTATCCCTGAAAGTTTTCAAAATTAACAGTATAGTTGCCGTTAATCAAGGAAATAACGATTGATGAATTAGATGAAAAATATTGGTTTCCGTCAAGAATTATGAACCACTGGTATCCTGTCGGAAGACCTTTTTCAATAACTGTCATTACGTAATGTCTAGGAGTGAATAAAATGTTTTGAGTAATTGAAGATCCAGATACTATAACAGTACCGGAAGAGGGGGATACAGTATAACCGATTTGAACACCGACAGTGTATTGATAGCTTCCATTGGCAAGATCAAAGGAAATGCTACCAGAGCCTAATGAACTTTTAGTTACATTATTCAGAGTTATCCACCATTTGTAATTTGACGGCAGGCCGCTCTGATAAAAAGTAACGGCATAAGTGGCAGGTGGCAGGAAATTTACGGAAATAATTTTAGGAGAACCCTGAACTGTAATTGTTCCGTTAGATGGGTAAGGATAAAGGCCATCAACGCTCTGAATGAAGTAGGAATATGTCCCGTTGTATTCGTTAAAGGTGATAGAGTCGTTGGAGGATGAAAGGGAATTGTTATCAAGCTTAACAGACCAGGTAGATCCTTGCGGAAGACCACTTTCAGTAAAGGTGACGGCATACTTCTGTGGAGGATAAAATACGGATTCCCCTATCACGTAAACTTCGAGTATGATAGAACAACCGTTGAGATTGACACCGTCGTTGGTCATATTCACGGCAATCGAATAAGTTCCTTGATTGAGCACAGAATAACCCTGTATTATAGATATACTAGAATTTAGCTCGTCCAGTTTATTGATTACAAAGTTTCCGTTTAGGACAGGATTAGTGTTAGTAGAGCCTGCCGCAACTATGATTACGAGAGATCCAGAACTGTTAACCGTGAATGTCCCACTAGCATAATTAGCTCCATAGCTACTGTTGGAAAAAGAAAAATTATTAACCTGAATACTTGTGTTTACTCCAGAAGTACTTCCAACGGAAATTCCGCCGATGGCGTAAGTCGCCGCCCCATCTGAGTTGTAGGAGCCATTATTTGAATAGGAATAACCTGTTACCGCCGATAAAGCGCCATTGCCATCAATCACTGAATTTACTACTTTAAAATTTTCATCTAATATAGAAACTCCTCCACCATCAACAGCAGTATAGATGTATACACTTCCATTGCTTGGCATAAGTAATGAAGAAGACTGATTTTTAACAGAATAACTCAAAACGCGAGGAGTTATTGCACTAGAACTAAACTCTTTTTGAATATTTTTCTGTATTTGTGCATTCCCCAAATTTAAGGAGGAAAATAAAATTAAGGACACGATAATCAGAATCAAGAGGAGAATCTTTTTTTTCATTCTGATCACTTCAATTTTATGTATGCAATAAATATTATAAATAGATTTTCATAAGGATTATTTTAATAGAAAAATATTCTAACATATAGCTATATTATTGAATATTTACCAGATGTAATCTCCAAAACCATAGCGTCATGAATTATGTGATGGTATGTTAAGAGGGGGAGTAACTCTCCTCCTACAGGAAACATAATAGTCATCTAGGTTGTGGGATGACCGTTTGGAGGTGATCATCCCACGTATACAGGAATGGATATTTCGATAAAAGAGATTGTGTGCACCACAATAGATGAAAACGGAAGAATAGTAAGGAAGGACAGGTTTGAGAAACTTGATGAATTTCTCAGGAACTTCTCTGAGGGAGACAGCTTTGTCATGGAATCAAAAGGATTCAGTGTGAAGCTTGCAAACCCACTGAAGATAAAGCTGATAGCTGAATCAAGGATGAAGAACGACGATATAGATTCAGAAATACTCGCGAAGCTTCTGAGAAACAACTGGGTTCCTGAATCCTACGTTCCAAAGAAGGAGATAAGGGAGATAAGAAGGATAGTGAGAACCAGGATTGACATAAGGAGAACTATGACATCGTATAAAAACAAGATAAAGATAGAGATGAAGAGATTGCATGTGGATTATGATGAGGATCCATTCACCATTGAAGGTAAGGCATTCTTCAGAAGCCTGAAATCACAGAGGGTTGATTCATATCTCAATGTTCTCAGCGGCTTAGAACAAGAAATAAGGAGGATTGACAGGGACCTAAAGAAATATGAGGACATAGAGGATGTGAAGTTGCTCCAGACAATTCCAGGCATAGGACTTTTCTCAGCTCTCATAATATATTCTGAGATAGGGGATATACGGAGATTCCCAAGCTCATCCAGGCTCCTTTCTTACGCGGGAACAATACCTTCTGTAAGGCAATCATCAGATGTTATACAGTACGGAAGGATAACAAGACAGGGCTCAAAGAATCTCAGGTGGATCATAACTGAATGCCTTCACATTCACCTAAGATTCGATCCCTCTTCTTCTGTATCAATATTCTACGGGAGAATCTCAAAGGGAAAGAGGAAGAAGGGCAGGGCAATAGTGGCTGCTTCAAACAAGCTTCTGAATATAATATACTGGGTTCTCAAAGAGAGGAGACCTTGCACATCAAGCTCAACAGAGTAGCTTCGCCGAGTCTGCTGATGGAAAGCATCGCTTGTGTGATTGAGGGAGTCTGTTGGGAAATGGTCAGATTATCCACAGTGAGGGCAAAGGCCTCGGATAGATGTATGACCGCTGTTTATTTCCCCTCAATTGCGGGAGGTTGTTAAGAAAAGATAAAGAGCATCAATCCATTGATGCCATTAAGCGGCATCCCTCTTAACATAGATGTTAATCAATTGTAGGCGACAACCATTCAGTTCACCTCAGTGTTCTTTCTTAGAAGGAAATATGCGTATATATTCATCACTGCTTCCTGTATCT